>JAPLPC010000624.1 GCA_026400425.1 Hyphomicrobiales bacterium
GACATCCGAACACACGCTCGACCGCATCCGGCCCGCGCAACAAGGCAACACGGTTGCGCAAATCATGAATCGCGAGGGAGGGAAGAAAGTCGGCCAGCGGATGCCCCACCATATCCTGCTGCGTGCGACCGATGAACTCGTCAACATTGCTCGAGACGCGGGCCACGATCCAATCGGAACTGACGGCAACGAGGAAGCCGATCGGCTGGATTGCACCGAGGGCATGGATGGGTTCGCGATCGCAATTGGTGAGATCGACCTTAAAATCGTGCGTGTTCACTCGGGCCGTTGCCTGCAAGGATCAGTTTAAACCCGTTAAAATGCCGCCGTCGGCGAAAAGTTCCGGGCGAGCATTGGGTAACCGATTTGCTCTGACTTGCAGACGTCACCCACTGAGATATCTCAACTCGGTGCGTGCTGGTGTGGGCCTGCTACCGCGAAATCCTGCATGCGGAGGTACAGTTTCTGCGACTAGCCACATAATCGACATCGATCAGCTTTGATGCAGATGGATGGCGCGCAGGCCTGCCTTGGTCTCACGAATCCCTGGAAAACGGCGGCCGAGCTGCCGGGCCATCTTCTGGACGGACGCCGTATTCCGGTTCAACGCGGCAGCAGCGCGCACCAGCGACGAACCCTGCTCCGACAATTCGACCAGTCGGTTGAGATCCTTCTCAGTCCATTTGCGAGTGATCGAGCGCACCATGATAACTGCCTTATCAATGTAACGAGCATCTTAAGGCATGCGCGACAAGTCGTCGGTCTGCTAGCCGACACATGACCATTCGGTGAGCTGCAACACATGGTAGTGCTTCAACCGAGCCCTCTTCGTCATTCATTTCCCTGAAATAAACGGTCAATGGAACAGACTAGGTTCTACGGATTTACCGTCTTGTGTCTGTTACCGGACCGACATCGCCGTAAGGTCCAACTATCCGTCGTTCCGCCGAAGGGCGAAGAATGAATCGCCTGCTGCTCATTGGGAAAGTCGATCACGCTCCCTTCAGCCGATGACGGGGCTACTATGAGACGCCACAAGAACAACTTGCTGTCCCGTGTCGAACCCTCCGCGTTTGAGGAACTTGAGAAGCATGTCGTTGTCGCCGAACTGGCGCCGGGCGAGGTGCTTGCGGAAGCGCACGGCACCATCGAGAAAGTGTATTTTCCACATGCGGGGATCGTTTCCTGCGTGGTCGAGCTTGCAGGCGGCGGTGCAATCGAAACGGGCATGATCGGCCGTGACGGTGAATTCGGCGCAGGACTTGCGCTCGATGGGAGGGTCTCACTCAATCATGTCGNNNAGAAATATCCGTCGTTCCGTCGCTTGATGCTATCCTACGAACACTTCAAGCTCGCGCAGGTGCAGCAGACGGCTGCTTGCAACGCCGTGCATTCGGTGCAGGCGCGAACCTGCAAATGGTTGCTGCGTATGCGTGAACTCGCTGGCGACGAACTCAACGTGACGCAACAGTATATGGCGCAGATGATGGGTGTCCGTCGGACAAGCATCACAGCCGTCGCCATCGACCTGCAGAAGGCGGGGATCATCTCCCACAGCCGCGGTCGCATTCAGATCATCGACGCCGCAAAGATCCGACAATTGGCATGCGAGTGCCATGACGATGTGAGCGCTCACTACATTCGCCTGTTTCCGCCAATGCCGGATTATGAACTGACCGCTATGCGCGGCGCGTTGTGATGATGGTTCGTTCGATCTGAGCGATTACGGCTGAACACGCCTCGATCCGCAGGGCGCATGCTAAGATCGACCGAGCGCAAGCAGCGCGTCGCAAGTCAGATTGCGCCGTGTGTTGGCCGCATCCCATCTCAAACACGATCTCGCTAAGATCCTCGCGCGCAGTTGCCAGTCCCGCGCCGCGCAAGCTTATGCATCAAGCGTGAACGTCGCCGTCATGTCGGATATCGACACACGACAGCAATCGCTGTGCATCGACCTCGCAACTCCAATCCATGATCGCTTGCGCAGGCCGCAGAAAATTCACTGAGATGGATGGTGGGCGCACAAGGGATCGAACCTTGGACCTCTCCCGTGTGAAGGGAACGCTCTCCCGCTGAGCTATGCGCCCGGACGTCGCGTGCGGTCGGGTCGAGATGCGACCTTAAACCAAAAGGCCGGGCGGGGCCCGGCGATGCGTGACGTCAGTGGCGCGATTTAGGGAATTGGGGGCGGGGGTGTCAAGCACGCCCTGCCGGTTGCGACCACATTGTTGCGACCGATGGGGTTTCCGGCCGGATCAGCCCGGCTGCCGGGCCCGCGAGGCATGCGCCTGCAGCGCCCGGATGCGGTCGGCCAGGGTGCTGTTGGGGGCGAAACCGGCGTCGTTGGCCGGTCGCGGCTGGCCGGCGGGGTCTGCGTTCAAAATCGCCTCTATCGGCGAATTCGGTCCTTCCAGCGCCATCGCCATCTTGGCCACTTCGGCGGCGATGTCGTTGATGCGCTCGCGCAGCAAGGCGTTCTCCATCCGCTCGGTGGCCCAGGCGGATTCGGCCTGTTGGTGGATGGTGTTGAGATCGCGCTGCAGTTTGCTGCGCTCGTCGCGGGCGAGGCGGAGTTCCTCCTCCACGGCGGCCTTTTCGGCCCGCAGCGCGGTCATCAGCTGCGAAGACTTGCCGCCGGCATTGGCGGCAATCTCGACGCGCAGATCTCGCATCGTCTGCTCGGTTGCCTCATGGGCCTGACGCAATTGGGCATTCTCGAAATCGCGCTCGGCGAGGGCCTTGGTCTGCTCCAGCAACTGGGCTTCGAGTTGATCGACGCGGTTACCGAGCAGCTCGGCTTCGTGCACCTGGATCGCCAGTTGCTGGTCGAGATCGGTCACACGGTGATTGAGACTTTCGACGCGGGCGCGCGCTTCGGCAAGCTCGCGCGTCGCCGTCGTGGATTCGCCGCGCTGCAGTTCGAGCTTGTGCTGGGTGGCGGTAAAGTCCTGCTCGGCAAGGCCGAGGCGGCTTTTCAGCTCCTCCACCTGGG
>JAPLPC010000205.1 GCA_026400425.1 Hyphomicrobiales bacterium
TCTCGACAACCGTGGCCTGCTGGCGCGCGGCAACCGACATGGTCGCGGTTATAGCCGTCTCGGTGGTCAGCCGCGCGATGGCGGCATCCGCAAGTCCGCTGAGCCGCAACATCTGCCGTTTCTCCGCGACTGCGATGCTGGCCTGCCGAGCTTCCGCCTGGCTGGTCTCCAGCACGCGTTGGGGGACCGCCTTGCCGTCGAACAATTCGGCATTTCGCTTGAGTTGTTGCGCTGCCAGCACATCCTGCGAGAACGCTTGCAGATATTCGCGTTGCAGCGACACGAAACTGGGGCTCTCGAGGGTGACGAGCGGTCGGTCGACATCGACCCGGTCGCCGCGCGCTACCGACAGGCTGGTCACCATGCCGGCCACGGGCGAACTCACGACCCACAATTGCGGAGTAGGTATCACGATCTGGGCGGGATAGGGTAACGTCAGATCGTTTCGGCTCGATACTGGGTGGACCGATCGAATGCCAAGGGTCTGCACCTGCGCTGCGCTGATCTTTATATCTTCCTCGGCTATCGAGGCAGATGAGAGGCAAACGATCGTGACCGTTAGCAGCGTGCACGTTGTTCGGCGCCAGAATTGATGGCTCAAGCTTGCTTGATGGAAGTTAAGCATCATTGCTCCCAGTCGCTTAGGATCGGCTCCGGGCATTCCCGCAGTCGATCTATTCTGCCGGCTCTTGGCATGTGAAACGCAACAGTCCAAGCCATTCCGGAATGGACGCTTGTTCGCGGCTGAAACGCCGCCTTCCCCGCAGCCCGAGCCATCATTGCCGCTCGACAAACTGACGGCCGCTCCACCTTAAGACCTTCGTCTCGCCATTGACCCCAGAGATCTCGATGCAGGCGGCGTCATTATCATGAAACAGTCGAACGTCGCGGGCGTGCACGGAAAGCACACGGCGATATCGCCCCTTCATCGAGTGATATACTTCGTTCAGGCACCCAATGGATTTGCAAGATAGAGCGCAAACTGCTGAGCGGCGGCTATCGATCCTCCGCAAACGCTCTCCCATTTTCGTACGATAGTGCGAAGTCCCGGCGACAATCGCTCAAGATGGTCAGGCTTCCAATTGTCCTGCGCCACTCCACCGAACGAGAATGCGGGTTCGAGCATTCTCAACAAGCAAAGAAGTGCCAGCGTCATCGTGCCAATTCGAGTCACTGCAATCACTTTGTCCGGAGAAACAGGAAGTCGTGTAATCCAGCTTCCACCCTAGGGGGAAACGGCGATTGATACATGTCAAAAGCAGGATCTATCGCGCTAAGGGCGCTGGTGCTCATCAATCAACATGAGCCGCATTACGCCATCGCGATAGACGAAAATGTGCAGCAAGGCCGCCGATATGTGCAATACAATCACGACAAGCAAAGCCCACTCGGCTACTTGATGCCACCCCTCCATTAGCTTTAAGTCCGAAGCGCTCTTCGAAGCCAGCATCGGAAGCGGTACGATCGAAAAGAGCGACAGCGACCACCCGCGGAAAGAGGCGAATAGCCAGCCGGTCAGTGTGGTCCCGAGCACAAGTGCATAAAGCAGCCAATGGACGGCCTCCGAACTGACGCGCTGCCATCCCGGAAGCGAACTTTCCGGGGCTACGGGATGCGTAATTCGCCAAATCAAGCGAACCGCGACGACCGCCAGAATAAGAATGCCGAACGAGACGTGAAGCGACATGGCGGCGCCGGGCGGCCCGGCGTGAATGTCGGGCATGAACCAGCCGATCGGGAATTGAACGAGCAGAAGTACCGCCACCGACCAATGTAGGATCTTTGCGGTATTCCCATAGTGCAAGCGTCTGTCCATGATGCTCTTTCACGCGTTAGATGACCGCACACGACGTCGCTCGATCGTCATGCAAAATGGCAAGCAGCGGACGAAAGGTCGGGCTGAATACAGCAACTGGTTGCCGTAGCCTCGCGCCGACCTACCGACTGCCTGTCAGAACTATCAAGCGTTTCGCACGTCGAAACGATCGAGCATCATCACCTTGTCCCACGCTTGGACGAAATCCTTGACGAAATGAGCATGCCCGTCGTCGCTTGCGTAGACTTCGGCAATCGCCCGGAGCTGACTGTTCGAGCCAATAATGAGATCGTTGCGCGTTGCGAAGAACCGCAATTCTCCCGTGGCGCGGTCGTCGAGCGAAAACTCCAAGTCCCGCTCGTCGCGTTTTTTCCATTCGTAGTCCATGCTGGTGAGCACGGTGAAGAAGTCGTTCTTCAGAACACCTACCCGGTCCGTGAAAATGCCGTTGGCCGAACCGTCATAATTGGCCCCCATCGCCCGCAAGCCACCGACCATTGCGACCCATTCTGGCGCTGTCAGAGAAAGCAGATGCGCCTTGTCGAGGAACATGTCCTCCGGGGCGAGATCCGGCGCTATTTCTGAAAACCGTTCATCAGCGTAATTTCGAAATCCGTCGACCACGGGCTTCAGCCATTCGGACATCTCGATGTCCGTGCGATCAGATCGGCAAGCGATACCCGAACATCACCACGCTGCCTGCCGTTATAATCGTCGACGACGCCGCGTAGCGCTGCGACCACCGGCACAGTGCGCCGATTGACTGCCCAGTCCTTCTGCGGAGCCAGCGCCAACCGCGCGCCGTTGGCGCCGCCGCGCTTGTCGCTGTTGCGGTAGGTGGCAGCGGCCGAGAACGCGGTGAACACCAGATCCGATCCAGACAGCCCTGTCGCGATGATCAGCCCTTTCAGGATATTGATGTCCGCCTCACCGATCACGTCGTGCTGGCGCGGCGGGATCGGGTCTTGCCATAGCAGTTCGTTCTCGATGCGCTTTTCTGGACCCAGATAGCGTTCCCGCGGCCCCATGTCGCGATGCGTGAGCTTGTACCAAGCTTTCGAAAACGCCTGGGTGAAGGCATCAAAATCGCTGAGGAATTTCTCGCAGATTCGGCGGTAGTCAAGATCAGTGATCAGCGCGATGTCGCTGGTCATCATCATCAGCGGATTCATCTTGCCGGGGATGTGGGCGTCAGGAGTCTTGGGAGCATTCGGGTCGCTGGGCGTCCATTGCAGTGCGCCCGCTGGGCTCTTGGTCTGCACCCATTTGAATTTGAAGAGATTTTCCAGGTAGCTGTTGTCCCACTGCGTCGGATCCGGCGTCCAGCTACCTTCGATGCCGTTGGTCATCGTGTATTCGGCGAAGCCAGTGCCATCCGGATTCTGCCAGCCAAGGCCCATGGCCTCGATCGGCGCCATTTCGGGCGGCGGCCCGACCTTGTCGGCAGCGACCATGCCATGGCTTTTACCGAAGGCGTGTCCACCAGCGATAAGGGCGACTGTTTCTTCGTCGTTCATCGCCATGCGGGTGAAGGCTATTCGGATGTCGCGCGCCGAGCCCATCGGATCGCCGTTGGCGTAGGGTCCTTCCGGATTCACGTAGATGAGCGCTTGATGAGTGGCGGCGAGCGGATTTTCGAGGTCGTAATCGGCATCGCCATTCTTGCCGCGCCAACGCTTGTCCCGCGTCACCATGCTGTCCGAAGACTTGAATTCCTTCGGATCCCAGACCTCCGGACCCCAGTAGGTGGCATTGTCGGCTTCCCATGCGTCGCGTCGACCACCTGCAAAGCCATAAGTTGGGAAACCCATTATCTCTAGCGCGCAGGTTCCGGTGAGCACCATCAGGTCTCCCCAAGATAGCGCGCTGCCGTACTTCTTCTTGATTGGCCAGATGAGGCGCCGCGATTTGTCCGTGTTGCCGTTGTCCCACCAGCTGCTCACCGGCGCAAAACGCTGCAGTGCCTCGCCGGCCCCGCCCCTCCCGTCCGCAATGCGGTATGTGCCGGCCGCATGCCAAGCCATGCGGATCATTTGCGGGCCGTAATTTCCATAGTCCGACGGCCACCACTTAACTGACGTCGTGAGGAACTGTTTTATATCGCGCTTCAGCGCATCGTAATCGATCGCGTTGAAGGCTTCTGAATAGTCGAGATCACGGAGCGGATTGGCCTGTGGCCCGTTCTGATGGAGAATTTCAACTTTCAGGCGGTTTGGATACCAGTCCGACAGCGTCGGGGGTGACCCAAGGGAGCCGCCGATGCGATCGCCACCGAACGGGCACTTGCCTGTCATCTCATGGGTCGCGGTGTTGGTCTTGTCATTTTGAAGCTTGAGCATCGTGATGTCCTTCGCTGGTCAAAAACGGGGTCTGTCGTCGAAAGGGGCTAAAAACTAACTGCCACCGATGAGGATGCCGGCGGCCAGCACCAAGGCTCCCCCGACCACGATCTGGAGCGCAGCGCGCACGAACGGCGTTTCCATGTAACGGTTCTGGATCCAGGCGATCGCCCAAAGCTCGACGAACACCACAACGCCGGCGAGCGCCGTCGCCGTCCAGAATTCCGGAATGAGATACGGCAACGCATGACCGAGACCACCGATCGCGGTCATCATTCCGGATGCAAGGCCACGCTTGAGTGGCGACCCTCGCCCCGAGATCACGCCATCGTCGTGGGCGGCTTCGGTGAATCCCATGGAGATGCCAGCCCCGACAGAGGCAGCAAGCGCGACTGTGAACGTCGTGGAGGTTGATTGTGTCGCGAAAGCCGTGGCGAAGATGGGCGCCAGTGTCGATACCGATCCATCCATCAGCCCGGCAAGTCCAGGCTGCACCCAGGTCAGGATGAATTGTCGCTTGGCCTTGTCGTCCTCTTCATCACCCGCGCCATCACTTAGCGCTTCGTCTTTGAGGCTTGCGGCCCGGTGTTCGTGCTTGCGCTCCGCAGCGGCCAGGTCGCCGAGCAGTTTGCGGGTACTCGGATCGCTGCTTGCCTGAGCCGCCCGAACATAGAACTCCGCCGCATCGTCCTCCATGCGCGCCGCTTCCGACCGGATGCGTGCGAGACCGAGATTTTGCACCAGCCAGATCGGGCGCCGCGAATAGTACCCGGCCACGTGCTCGCGTCGGATCAAGGGAATCACCTTGCCAAAGCGGCGACGAAAACTGTCGATCAGCAACTGCCGGTGACCGTCCTCTTCGCTCGACATCTCGTCGAACATCGTTGCCGTAGCGGGATAGGCGTCGCGCAATTGCTCGGCATAGGTCGCGTAGATCCGGGCGTCGTCTTCCTCGGACGAGATTGCAAGGGCCAGCACCTCGGGTTCAGACAAATCGGAAAAGCGGCGCCGGGAGGGTAGGCTGAGCAACATAGAAACCTCTTTAGAATCGTTCTTAGAATAATTCTAAAAATGTTTAGGCCGAAACGTCTACGACTGCAAGGCCTAGGGAAAAGGCAGTTAGGCCGAGACGAAGCGTTCGAAGACCCTCAATTTGCTAGAGAATTCTCTGCCTTCCCTCTTCCGAGAAGAAAGCTATGAGGAACTCTGGAGGTCGCCCGCGCTTCAATCGCTCGCGCCCCACCACTCTATGCGCCGCAGTTTGTGGCTCACACCACGGTGCCGAATGCCGCGCCGATGGCGGCCGTAATAGCCATGGCGAAGCTGCCCCAGAATGCCACCCGCAAGGTCGGGCGCAGCAGACCGGCGCCGCCCGCTTTGGCACCGATGGCGCCAAGCACGCACAAGAACAGCAAGGCTCCGGCGGACACGATCGCGACCAGCACCGGACGCGCCGTGGTGATTTCCGAAATGCCGAGTTCATCGCGCGCATGGGCGCCGAGCGCATCCTTCGCCATCAATTGCGCGGCGACCTCGCGGGCCAGACCGGTCTCGACGCCGCGCGCGAGATAGAGTTGCGCCAGTTCCTCTCGCTCGAACACCGGGTCGCTGGCCAGCTCCTTTCGCTCGCGGGCGAGATCGGCGTGTTCGGTGTCCGACTGCGAACTCACCGACACATATTCGCCTGCGGCCATCGACATCGCGCCGGCCACCAGCCCGGCGATGCCGGTGAGCAGCACGTTGCTGGTGGTGGCGTGCGCTGAGGCCACGCCGACGATCAGGCTTGCGGTGGAGATGATGCCGTCATTGGCGCCGAGCACGGCGGCGCGCAGCCAGCCGATCCGGGCCGTCAGGTGACGTTCGACGTGAACACTGCGCATGGAATCTCCTCGGTGGTCGCCGCGCGATGACGGCGGCGCAGCGTGGTCACGTTGCGCCCCATCCCAATTGATGTGCGTCAACTTGGTATGTGGGGAGCGGTGCTAGGCGGGGGTCCGACGGAGGTCACCCATGCCCGTTTTTTATACGCCTGATTGCAATCCTCGTCCTGTCGATGGCGTTCAGCTCGGCGGCTCCAGCCCAAAGCGTGCTGATTCCCGGCGCACTAAACGGGCCCGGCGCAATGGGGCCCGGCGGAGTGCGACGGCTGTGCTCGCCGCTCGCCATCGGCCTGGTCGAATGGCGGATCGCCTGGATCAGCCGGCTCCTGCAGCCCAATGACGGCCAGGCTCTATTGCTGCGGCAATTGGCCGATGTCTCGCTGCAAGCCAAACAGGCCATCGCCGCCGGCTGTGCCGACTCCGGCCAGTTGACCACCGCCACCCAACTCGATCGCATGGAGCGCCGGCTCGAAGGCCTCGCGGAAGCCGTGGCGCTAATGCAGCCGAGCTACGATCAGTTCTATGCGGCGCTCAATGAGCGCCAGAAGGCGCAGCTGGAAGCGCTCGGCCCGGCCCGCAGGGGATGGCGCTGGTAGATCTGCAACGCTTACCGTCACGACCGGAGACGCCCCATGGTTTTGCTCAATTCGTCGCTGCGTTACGGTTTCATCGTGCAGTCGCCGCTCTGGATCACGGTGCTGCTGGTCTCCTTCGCCTGGCTGCTCGGTGTGTTCGGCGATGATCTGCCCGGCAAGTCGTCGCAAGCTTTGGGCCTGTCGCTGCACATCACCGCCGGAATGCTGGTGCTGCTTCTGACCGTGGAGCGGCTCGGCTGGCGCGTCGACGCGCCGCCGACGTCGTCAATCGTCACTACGGCCACCTCGCGCCGTCTGCGGGCGGCCGCGCTGACGCAGGTCGCGTTGTATGGCCTCCTGATCACGGTGCCGCTGGTCGGCATCGCCGTGCAGTTCGCGCGCGGCGGCAGTCTGCCGCTGCTCGACCTGGCTCAGATCGCCTCGCCCTGGGCGGCAGACCGACCGCTGGCGCACACGCTGAAAGAGGTTCACGAACTGATGGCGCATGCGCTGATAGCCGCGGCCGCGCTGTATGCGGCGGCCGCGCTGCTGCATCACTGTGTTTTGCATGATAGAACCCTGCGGCGCATGCTGCCGGCGCCCGCACGGTCACCGCGCCGGGCTCGCCACGGCTGTTGAAGGCACTGACACTGACCCATGCGGTGCTTTACGGTCTCGGCGTCACCATTGGTGCGGGCATCTATGTGCTGGTCGGTGTCGCCGCTGGCCGCAGCGGCATGCATGCGCCGCTGGCCTTCATCGGTGCCGCGCTGGTGATGTCCTTCACCGCCGCGTCCTTCGCCGAACTCGGCACCCGCATGCCGGTCAGTGCCAGCGAGGCGGCCTATGTGCAGGCGGCCTTCAGACGCGATTGGTTCAGTCTCGCCGTCGGTCTCCTGGTAGTCGCGGCCGCAGTGGTGTCGGCCGCCACCATCAGCGCCGGCAGCGCAGGCTATATCGGCGTGTTCGTGCCGCTGCCGCCGGGCTGGATCAGCGCTGTCGTGGTGCTCAATATGGGGGCGGTCGGCTGCCTCGCCACCGTGCAATCGGTATCGCTCGCCGGTGTGATGACGGTGGTCGAGATCGGCGGGCTGGTGCTGATCATCGGCGCCGGGCTGACGCTCGGCGATGAGGTGATCCTGCGGCTGCCGGAAATGTTGCCGACCTTGCGCGAAGTCGGTGCCTGGAGCGGTGTTGCCGGTACCTCGCTGATCGCGGTTTTCGCCTTCATCGGCTTCGAGCATCTCGTCAACGTGTCCGAGGAGATGCAGCAGCCCAACCGCACGCTGCCGCGCGCTCTGTTCATCACCCTCGGCCTCACTGCGCTGATCTATGCGCTGGTAGTGTGGATCGCCGTGATCGCGGTGCCGCCCGCAACGCTGGCGCAATCGCCGGCACCGCTGGCGCTGGTGTTCGCGCGCCTCACCGGCCTGCCACTGATCACCATGAGCGCGATCGCCGTGGTGGCGACGCTTAACGGCATTATCGTCCACGTCATCATGATCGGCCGCGTGCTGTTCGGCCTTGCCGAACAGGGCAGCTTGCCGCGCGTCCTCGCCTGCATCCATCCCGTGACCCACACGCCGGTCGCGGCCACACTGGTCGGCGTCGCCGTCATTCTGCTGCTGGCGCTGGCGGTGCCGCTGGTCGGCCTCGCCGATCTGACCTCGCGCCTGACGCTGCTGATCTTCGCGGTGGTCAATGCCGCGCTGATTAAGATGCACTGGCGCGGCGATCCGGCGCCGGCCGGCAGCTTCCGCTGCCCACGCTGGGCGCCGGTCATGGGGTTGCTGACCACAGCGACGTTGTTGGTGGCCGACGCGTTCCAATAATTCGGAACGGGTCATTTAAAAGCGAGTGTGGACCCTGATCCTTTCAGGCATTCCCGGCGTCGCGGCGAACCACGCCGTCTCCCAGAAGGGCAGACCCAGCACATCCTTCGCCTCCGCATCCACGCCGGACAGAGCGACCGCGTTGGCGAAGACCAGCCTGCCATCGAGACCGATCAGGGCCTGATACTGGTTCGTGGTCTCCAGGATCGCACGCAGGTGGGCCTCGTTCGCATGCAGTTGCGCGGTCCGCTCCTCGATCCGGCGTTCGAGAGTCTCGTTGAGCACGCGCAGCTCGAGCTCCGCCTCCTTAGCGATCGTGATGTCGTGGGCGACCCCGATGAAGCCGATGAGCCTGCCCGCCGGATCCCAGCGGGGCTGAGACTCAGACCGGACCCAACGCCAGAGCCCGTCCGATCGTCGGTAACGGCTTTCGAGGACGAACGGCTTCAACGACGCTTCGCCTGCTACGCTCTCCCGGACCACGCGGGCCGCGTCGTCGGGGTGAAGGATGGTCCGCCAGTCGAAGGCCAGGGCTTCTTCGTAGCCCAGACCTAGAAATTCCAGGTAGGCCTTGTTGGCGAACGATCGGGTGCGGTCGAGGCGGGTGACCCACATGGGAACCGGAGCGCTGTCCGCGATCAGGCGGAAACGCTCCTCGCTCTCCCGCAGCGCCTCTCTGGCAAGGGCGCGCTCCGTGATGTCGATGTGCGCGCCAATCATCCGCAGCGGCTGGCCGTCGGCGTCCCGCTCGATCCGGGCAACTGTCGTTCCGCCCGCTCGCGATCGTCCGGATGCAACCTCGCGACCCAATCTTCATGGGTCTCGTTGGCGGCCTCCGGCGGCAATCCGTGAATGGCTAGATACTCCGGAGAACGGCGGTTCTTGAACCCGTCGCGCAGGTCGACGACAACGCCGCCGACCATCGCGATCCGCTGCACTTCCCGGAGTTCGTTTTCGCGGTCCCTAAGTTCTTGTTCGGACGCCGACAGATCCTTGTCCACGATTTCCCCGCCCGGTTGAGGCGGTGATCCCGCCGATGCACGGTCTAGCAACGGGCGCCCGAAAAGTCCGCCTCAATGCGCATCCGCGAGAGCGACGAAGGTTAAACCTGAATGGCGGACGGTCTTCGCTATTTCGGTGGCGTCCTACGCGTATCCAGTTCGGGTCGGGTAGGCTCGGCTGGGCGGACAGGCGGCCCGACGTCGCTGGTGTCCGCCGCGACCATGCTTTCGGGAGGCCTGCTCGCCCAAGCAGTGCGGCTCGGGCCGATGCGGCGTTCCGGACCGCCGCAATGGCGGCCACCCCACCCAACGGCCGATGCTCGACGATCTTGACGTGCCACCTTTATGGTGGCAAGTATTAGTCCATGGACAAGCGGAAGCCGACCTACGATCTGGCTGAGATCAAGGCGGTCATGGGGTCGGCGAGAACGCTGGCGATGACGACGAGCGCGTTGCAGGACGCGGCCGCCCTCGGCTTCGACCGTCAAGCGGTCTCTTTGATCGTGGCAAGCATCGAGCGGAAGATGTTTCTAAAATCGATGACGACGAAGGCGGACCATAAAGTCTGGCAGGACGTCTACCACGTTCCTGCCGACGACGGACTGGTCCTGTACGTCAAGTTTCAGTC
Organism: Hyphomicrobiales bacterium; assembly: GCA_026400425.1. Classification (GTDB taxonomy): domain Bacteria; phylum Pseudomonadota; class Alphaproteobacteria; order Rhizobiales; family Xanthobacteraceae; genus Tardiphaga. The sequence continues at coordinate 10,072 of JAPLPC010000205.1, forward strand.
GAACGTGGTGACGGCGTTCACCGTCGTATCCTTCAAGGAGAAGTAATCATGGCGCCGAAAGCGGCAACTCTTCCCAGGACGATGCCCTCTCCGGAGACCGGCGAGGCGCTGAGCCGAGGCACGCGTCCGTTCAAGGTGGCATACAAAGGCAAGAGCGTCGTCGTGAAGCTGCCCGGCTACTATCCGAAGAACGGCGGCGACGGCGTGCACGTCGGCGGCGACATGAGCGTCGTTGATCTCGCCCTCCGGGTTCTCAAGGAGCAGGTCGATGGCATCCCGACGCCCGAGACGATCCGCAAATTCCGGACCAAGTTGGGACTCTCGCAGCGCCGGGCCGGCGCGGTCTTCCGCGTCGGGCCGAAGGCGTTCGACAAGTACGAACGCGGATTGATCGAGCCGAGCGGGCCGACCGTCCAACTGATCACGCTTCTCAATCGTCATCCCGAAATGATCAAAGAACTCAAGGCGTCTTAAGCGCTCCGCGATGAAACCGGTCGCGCGGCGTGGAATGAAGATCGATAATGACGCCAACAACGCATTTCGATGCAGGATGCTGCACCGGGACGGTTGATCCAATTGCTATCGTACAAGGCCGAACGAGCCGGTGGGATGGTGGTGAAGGTGGATCCCCGCAACACGTCGCAGGACTGTTCGTCCTGCGGATCGAAGGTCGTGAAGACGTTGGCGGAGCGGATGCACCGCTGCGCGTGCGGCGCGACGATTGATCGCGACGTCAACGCGGCGAAGAAGATACTGGATCGGGCCATGTCGGCCCACAGGCGGGGCAGGCCGCCTGGGGACGTCAACGTGGGGCAGTGGCCCGTGCGTCGTCCCGGAACCGCGGTGTCCGAAGCGGCCTAGCCGCGTCGGCCCGAACCAGGATTCCACACGGAAATCCGAATAGCCGTAATTATCTTCGCGAACAAAAGTATCGAGATTCCTGGATACGGCACCTAACCTTTCGTGCCAGGTTGAGGGACAGGCCGATCACGATGTGCGCGGCGGCCCATGCGAGGCATTAGCCACGCCAACCGATCGTAGCGACGCCACGGTGATCAGAGGACACCCGATCGTGC
>JAPLPC010000370.1 GCA_026400425.1 Hyphomicrobiales bacterium
CAAGAGATCGGTCGAGATATCGCCCTCGGCGGCGACATAGGTCACGACCTTGATCTCGTCGGCGACGTCCGGGAGCTTTGTGAAGAACTCGGCTTTGGCATAGCTCTCGAGAACCCCCTTGGCGACGGCATTGCCCGCCTTGAAGGCGTCGCGCAGCCGGAACATGTCGGCGTCGTACAGGAAGAACTGGGTCTTCAGGACATCACCCGCCTTGGCGGCAATGGCAGTGTTATCGCCGAGTGCAATATCCAGCAGCACGACGATCGACGGCCCGCCCTTCATATGCGACAGCAATTCGAGCGCGAAATCAGACGTGATCTCCGGTACGACGACTTCGCCGATCACGATCTTCTTGAGGAACGCGGCCTTGACGCCTGCCGCAGTCGTGGTGCCCGGCAGCGTGTTGTAGATGAAGAATTTGAGGGCATCGGCGCGCTGTCCGTTGCCGGCATCCGCGATGATCGCGACGATCTCGGCCGTCAACTGGCCGTCATCGATCGGCTTGGGAGCGAGCCCCTGGGTTTTTCTGCTTTCGATCTCAGCCAGGTAATCCGCATAGAGGCTCATCGTCATCCCAACATCATGAGGTGGTTGACGCTGAAACGCAGCGCCACCAGCCGTTATCGTTCAAACCGGTATAAAGGCGTATCCGGCTTCGCGTACGCCAATCCCGGCCGACTGACAAGATACTGCATTGCGGTAAAAATTGCTGTTCAAATTCGGGGCTGAGAGGGCGCGGACGGCTGCGCTGGCGGGTGGCTGCAAGCGCATCGGCGGCGGCTGAAATCGGGGCCGCTGGCCGGGGAGCCGTCCGAAAACATCCAACTGGAATTATACGCTTGAAAATGTTATATGACCATCTAGTTGGTCAGGAGCGTCATATGAACCCTGTCAATCTGGCGGATGCCAAAGCCCATCTGAGCGAGCTCATCGATCGGGTCGAGGCTGGCGACTCGATCGATATCACCCGCCGCGGAAAACCGGTCGCACGGCTCACAACGGTGACCACACCACGCAAGCCTGTCGATATCGCTCGACTTCAGTCACTAACGGCGAGCATGCCGCAACAAACACAGACGGCTGCCGAGCTTGTGCGCACGATGCGGGACGGGGATCGCTTCTGATGCTTTACCTGGACACGTCGTTGATCGTCGCAGCGCTGTCCAGCGAACCCATGACCTCGCGTGCCCAGCACTGGCTGGCCGATCAGGACCCGGACCAGCTCTGATCAGCGACTGGACCATCACCGAAATGTCCTCTGCCTTGGCGCTGAAGCTGCGAACGGCGCAGATCAATCTAGAACAGCGTGCCGCGGCGCTGGCCATGTTCAACAAACTGGCCGTCGATAGCTTTACGGTGCTGCCGGTGACCGGCTCTCACTTCCGGACCGCAGCAAGGTTTGTCGATCACCACTCGCTTGGCCTCCGCGCCGGCGACGCGCTGCATCTGGCAGTCGCCACAGAGCTTGGCGCGACGGTACATACGCTGGATCAGCGACTGGCCGCGGGCGGGCCGGTGCTGGGTGTGGTGACGGCGTTGCTGACGTGACAGCAGCCCCATCTCTACAGTGTCGCCATGGAGGCCACCGTACTCCCGCCGTTGTTCTTCACTCCCACTCAATCGTGCCCGGCGGCTTGCTGGTGATGTCGTACACCACGCGATTGACGCCCTTGACCTCGTTGATGATGCGGGTCGCGGTCTCGCCGAGAAACTTCATGTCGAACGCGTAGAAGTCCGCGGTCATGCCGTCGGTGGAGGTGACGGCGCGGAGGCCGACGACGTATTCGTAGGTGCGGCCGTCGCCCATCACGACGACGGTCTTGACCGGCAGCAGCACGGCAAAGGCCTGCCAGATGGTGTCATACAGACCCGCCTTGCGGATCTGGTCGATATAGACGGCGTCGGCCTCGCGCAGAATGTCGAGCTTTTCACGCGTGATCTCGCCGGGGCAGCGGATGGCGAGGCCGGGGCCCGGGAACGGGTGGCGGCCGACGAAGATGTCGGGCAGACCGAGTTCGCGGCCGAGATCGCGCACCTCGTCCTTGAACAATTCGCGCAGTGGCTCGACCAGTTGCATGTTCATGCGCGCGGGAAGACCGCCGACATTGTGATGCGACTTGATGGTCACCGACGGGCCGCCGGTAAAGGAAACGCTCTCGATCACGTCGGGATACAGCGTGCCCTGCGCCAGAAAATCTGCGCCGCCAATTTTCTTGGCTTCGGCATCGAACACGTCGATGAACAGCCGGCCGATGGTCTTGCGCTTCACTTCGGGATCGGTGACGCCCTCGAGTTCGCCGAGAAACTGCTTGGACGCATCGACATGGACCAGCGGGATATTGTAGTGGCCGCGGAACATATCGACGACGGTCTTGCCCTCGTCCTTGCGCAGCATGCCGTGATCGACGAACACGCAAGTGAGCTGGTCGCCGATCGCCTCATGGATCAGCACCGCGGCGACTGCCGAGTCGACGCCGCCTGATAGGCCGCAGATCACCCTGCCCTTGCCGACCTGGGCGCGTATCTTCTCGACGGCCTCCTCGCGGAACGCGCGCATGGTCCAGTCGCCGGTGAAGCCGGCCACCTTGCGCACGAAGTTGCGCAGAATTTTTGCGCCGTCCGGCGTATGCGCGACTTCCGGATGGAACTGCATCGCATAGAATTTGCGGACGTCATCGGCGATCACCGAGATCGGCGAGCCCGCCGCCTTGGCGACGCCCCGGAAACCTTCGGGCAGTTTTGTGACGCGGTCGCCATGGCTCATCCAGACGTCGTATTTGCCACCTTTTTCCCACACGCCCTCGAACAGCGCGCAGTCGTCGGTGATCTCGATGGTGGCGCGGCCGAATTCGCGGTGATGACCACCCTCGACGGTGCCGCCGAGCTGCTGCGCCATGGTCTGCTCGCCGTAGCAAATGCCCAAGACGGGAATGCCGGCGGTGAGGATCGACTTCGGCACCGAGGGGGCGTCCTTGTCGAGCACCGAGGCCGGGCCGCCGGACAGGATCACGGCCTTGGGTTTCATCTCTTTGAAGGCGGCTTCGGCCTTCTGAAACGGCACGATCTCGGAATAAACGCCGTCTTCGCGGACGCGGCGCGCGATGAGCTGTGTCACCTGAGAGCCGAAATCGACGATCAGAATCTTTTCGTGCGAGGACGGAAGCTGGGATGTGCTGGGGGCTGTCATAGCGAGGAATTACGCGACGCCGGCCGGACTCGCAAGGGTCGGCAAATGCATAGGCACAGGCAGTAGCTTCCCCTCTCCCGCCCTTGCGGGGGAGGGTCAGGGTGGGGGATGCCCCACGCGACGTCGGCGTGCGTGGCGGCCCCCCACCCGGCCCC
>JAPLPC010000098.1:0-4685 GCA_026400425.1 Hyphomicrobiales bacterium
TGCACGAACGCCTGCCGGGCATCTCCGAGTCAGCACGCATCTTCGCCGGCGTCGACGTGACCCGCGAGCCGATCCCGATGATTCCGACCGTGCACTACAACATGGGCGGCATTCCCACGAACTATCACGGCGAAGTCGTCACCAAGAAGAACGGCGACGACAATGCGGTGGTGCCGGGCCTGATGGCCGTCGGCGAAGCCGCCTGCGTGTCGGTGCATGGCGCCAACCGTCTTGGCTCCAATTCGCTGATCGACCTCGTGGTGTTCGGCCGTGCCGCAGCCCTGCGTCTGGCCGACAAGCTGACGCCGAACGCGAAGCAGCCGGATCTGCCGTCGAACTCGTCGGATATGGCGCTCGGACGGCTCGATCACTTCCGCAACGCCAAGGGCGGCACGTCGACGGCGAAAATGCGCGAGAGCATGCAGCAGGTCATGCAGACCAACTGCGCCGTGTTCCGCACCGGCGAAGTGCTCAACGAAGGCAAGGATCTGATTCACAAGGTCTATGACGGCATCGGCGATATCGGCATTTCCGATCGCTCGATGGTGTGGAATTCGGATCTGATGGAGACGCTGGAATACGACAACCTGATCGGTCAGGCCGTCGTCACCATGGACTCCGCCGCCAACCGTACCGAAAGCCGCGGCGCGCATGCCCGCGAGGACTTTGCGGATCGCGACGACAAGAACTGGATGAAGCACACCTTGGCGTGGCTCGATCAGGGCGGCAAGACCAACATCGATTATCGCCCGGTGCACGACTACACGATGACGAATGACGTGCAGTACATCCCGCCCAAAGCTCGTGTTTACTAAGTGGGCGCACGTGGTTTGATGAAAGCGAAGGCTCGAAAGAATGGCTGAGTTCGCACTCCCGAAGAATTCCAAGATCACCGGCGGCAAGGAATGGCCGAAGCCGGCCGGCGCCACGCAGACGCGCGAATTCCGCGTCTATCGCTGGAATCCGGACGACGGCAAAAATCCGTCGGTCGACACCTATCACGTCGATACCAATGACTGCGGTCCGATGATTCTGGACGGTCTGATCTGGATCAAGAACAATATCGATCCGACGCTGACCTTCCGCCGCTCCTGCCGCGAAGGCGTGTGCGGCTCCTGCGCCATGAATATCGATGGCCAGAACACGCTGGCCTGCACCCGCGCGATGGATGAAGTCGATGGCGGTGCCATCAAGGTCAATCCACTGCCGCATCAGCCGGTGGTCAAGGATCTGGTGCCGGATCTCACCAACTTCTACGCCCAGTATGCGTCGATCGAGCCGTGGCTGAAGACCACCACGCCGACCCCGCAGAAGGAATGGCGCCAGAGCCACGAAGATCGTGAAAAGCTCAACGGCCTCTACGAGTGCATCCTGTGCGCCTGTTGCTCGACCTCGTGCCCGAGCTACTGGTGGAACAGCGAGCGCTTCCTCGGGCCGGCGGCGTTGCTCCAGGCCACCCGCTGGGTCAAGGATTCGCGCGACGAAGCCACCGGCGAGCGTCTCGACAATCTCGAGGATCCGTTCCGTCTGTATCGCTGCCACACCATCATGAACTGCGCGAAGGCGTGCCCGAAGGGGCTCAACCCGTCGGAAGCCATTGCGGAACTGAAGATGAAGATGGTGGAACGTCAGGTCTGACGTCACCGCATCGTTGCGAACCATCGACGCCGGTCTGCGCAAGCAGGTCGGCGTCATGCGTTGAAAGGGTGGTGCTGCGCCATGTCGCACCCGCCTCCCGGCATCGTGAATGCGCGGGCCTATCTTCGCCAGCGCCAACGCGTGCACTGCTCTATCACCGACGCCACTGCCGGAAGATGTGAGGGCCTGATGCAGACACCCAAGGATATCGTCGTCTATCTCGACGCTACCGACAGCGACGCGCATCAAACGCGATTGGATTACGCTGCGGCTCACGCGAAGGCATGGGACGCGCATCTCGTCGTTGCCCTGGTGCCGCAAGCAGTGAGCTACAATCGGCATTCCGCCTTCGCACGTGGCGATGCGGTGGCTGAGATGTATGACCTCTATCAGGAGCGTCAGCGCGCGAGCGTGGCATCGGTGCAAGCGTTGCTGGCTGAGCTTGCGCGTGTTCACGCCATCGAATGCGAGTTTCGATACTGCGATGGTGAAAAGGGCGAAGCGCTGATGCTGCATGCACGGCATGCCGGCCTGGCCATTCTCGGGGCCACGCGCCACGTTGGCGGGTTCGAGAGTGCGTTGACCTTGTCCGAAGATGTCATCTTCGCATCCGGCGTTCCTTCGATTCTCGTGCCGATCGGGTGGAAAGCCGAGCGGCCGGTCCACAAGGTCGTGATCGGCGGAATGCGAGCCGGGAAGCGACGCGCGCCATCTCCGACGCGCTGCCGCTGCTTATGCAAGCCAAGGAAGTCCATGTCGTGGTGGTGCCGGAGGCGAAGGTCAATCGGTTGCTGGGCGCGGATCCCGGCGCCGATATTTCCCGGCATCTGGCCCGCTACGGCGTCGCCGTCACGCTGGACAATCTCAAGGGCACCGATGCCGGCGGATTGATCCTGGCAAAGGCCGCTGAAATCGATGCCGACCTCATCGTCATGGGCGCGCTCGGACAATCGAAGATCACCGAATTCGTGTTCGGCTCCGCTACTGGCAAGCTGCTCCGGGATGCAACCCTTCCGATCCTGCTATCGCGCTGATCCGGGCTGGTGCGCATTCCGCGGGCAAGGTCCTGCCCAAGCCACGGGCAAATGAGCCCGGCGCGCCTGCTCCACACGGATATTGCTGTGGCCCGGGCAAAAACCCCCTCGCCATGTCCTGCGCACCCTGTGCTAGCTTGGGTGGCCGGTATTTGATCGCGGGGGATATGGTTTATGTTTCAGAAGCTCGGTTTGAGTGTCGTGGCGGGTGCTGCACTGATGGCATCGATCGTATCGGTACAGGCCCAGACCGCGGTGAAGTTCGCGCTCGACTGGAAGTTCGAGGGGCCGTCTGCGCCTTATTTCGTCGCGCTCGACAAGGGCTACTACAAGGCCGAGGGGCTCGACGTGACCATCGACACCGGTCCGGGTTCTGTAGCCGGCATCGCGCGCGTGGCTGCCGGGACCTATCCGCTCGGCTTCTTCGACATCAATTCGCTGGCGCGTTTTCGCGATCAGAACCCCGACAAGGACGTCAAGGCCGTGCTGATGGTTTATGACAAGCCGCCTTTCGCCATCGTCAGCGTCGCCAAATCGAACATCAACTCGCCGAAGGATCTGGAAGGCAAGGTGCTGGGCGCACCGGCACCGGACGGTGCGTTTGCGCAGTGGAAGGCCTTCGTCAAGGAAAACAAGATCGACGACAGCAAGGTGAAGGTCGAGAATGTCGGCTTTCCCGTGCGCGAGCCGATGCTCGCCGACGGCAAGGTCGATGCGATCACCGGCTTTTCGTTTTCGTCCTATTTCAATCTGATGTCGAAGGGCATCGCTGAGAAGGACATCAAGGTGATGCTGATGTCGGACTACGGCATCGTGCTCTATGGCAATGCCATTATGGTCAATCCGGACTTCGCCAAGGCCAATCCGAAGGTGGTCGCCGGCTTCGTCCGTGCGACCATCAAGGGCATCATCGACACTGCCAAGGATCCCGACTCCGCCATCAAGTCGGTGATGAAGCGCAACGAGACGGGCGACGAGAAGATCGAACTCGCCCGGCTCAAGATGTCGCTGAAGGACAACTTCATCACCGCCTGGGTGAAGGAGAACGGCGTCGGAGGCATCGACGACAAGCGCATGACCGATGCCATCGAACAGATCGCCGTGACCTACGAATTCAAGAACCCGAAGCCGAAGCCGTCGGATCTGTTTTCGTCCGATTATCTGCCGCCCGCGACCGAGCGCAAGCTCTGACGCTTTCGAACGAGACGGGGGCGGGCCGCCGCGCATGGAAGCGTTCGTAGAGATCGATGACGTGACGTTGAACTATCGCGGCGCGTCCGGCGATATCACCGCACTGCGAGGCACCACGCTGAAAGTCGCGCGCGGTGAATTCGCAGCGGTGGTCGGCCCGTCCGGCTGCGGCAAGTCCACCTTGATGCGGCTCGTCACGGGGCTGCACAAGCCATCCGCGGGGCGCATCCTGATCGATGGCGTTGAGGTTAAAGGGCCGGTCAAGATGGCCGGCATGGCGTTTCAGCACGCCAATCTGTTGCCGTGGCGCAAGGTCATCGACAATGTCCTGCTGCCGCTGGAAATCGTCGAGCCGTATCGCTCGCAGTTCCGCGCGCAGAAGGTGGCGTTTCGCGCCAAGGCCGAGCAATTGCTGGCCACCGTCGGGCTGGCGGGCTTCGGCGACCGCTATCCGTGGGAGTTGTCCGGCGGGATGCAGCAGCGGGTGTCGCTGTGCCGCTCGCTGATCCACGAGCCGGCGCTGCTGATGCTCGACGAGCCATTTGCGGCGCTGGATGCGTTCACGCGCGAGGAGCTATGGTGCGTGCTGCGCGATCTCTGGCAGCGTCTCGGCTTCACCGTGATCCTGGTCACCCATGATCTGCGCGAAGCGGCGTTCCTCGCCGACAACATCTATGTCATGAGCGCACGGCCCGGTCACATCGTGCAGGTGAAGCCGGTGCAGATCGCCCGCCCGCGCGATCTCGAAGTCACGTTCGACAAGGGTTTCGGCGACATCGTCCACGAACTGCGCCTGAAGATCGCGGAGGTGCGGCAGTCATG
>JAPLPC010000098.1:4724-13189 GCA_026400425.1 Hyphomicrobiales bacterium
GTCATGACATCGCGCACCATCGAGAGACTGGCACCCTGGGTCTTCACCATCGCGATCTTCCTGATCTGGGAAGCCGCCTGCGTCGTCTTCAAGATCAACGCCTCGGTGCTGCAGCCGCCATCCGCGGCCTTTGCAGCGATGTTCAAACTATGGAAGGTGTTCCTCTATCATTCCTGGGCAACGCTGTGGGTCACCATGGTCGGCTTCGCGCTTGCGGTCGCATTTGGCGTCATGCTCGGCCTCGTGGTGGGTTGGTCGCGCACCATCTATCGCGGGCTCTATCCGGTTTTGATCGGTTTCAACACCATTCCGAAAGTGGCCATCGTGCCGCTGCTGATCCTGTGGTTCGGCATCGGCGAGGTGCCAGCCATCGTTACTGCATTCCTGATTTCGTTCTTCCCGATCGTCGTCAATATCGCCACCGGCCTTGCGACTACCGAGCCGGAGCTCGAGGATGTGCTACGTGCACTCGGCGCCCGCAAGCTCGACATCATGCTGAAGGTCGGTATTCCACGTGCACTGCCTTACTTCTTCGGCTCGCTGAAAGTCGCCATCACGCTGGCCTTCGTCGGCACCGTGGTTTCCGAAACGCTTGGTGCCAATGCCGGTCTCGGCTTCCTGATCGCCCAGGAAGGCGCCAGCTTCCGGATGGCGAACGTCTATGCCGCGCTGCTGCTGCTGGCCTTCGAAGGCGTGCTGATGTACGCGGTCTTCGCCTGGATCGAGCAGCGCTCGACGCGCTGGGCCTTCCGCTCGCAGATGAGTGTCGGCTAGCGCGCATACGACGCGCGTCTTGCTGCCCGCGTTTGGTAGTTCGCGGGTTGCAATAAGACAGATTGGTCGCGCCGGATGGGTTGTCGATCCTTCGCCATGGGATAGACTGATCTCACGCGGGCAGGGGCTGTGCGGGGGCTGTGAAGGCAGTACAGCAAAACTCTCTGAAAATTCTACAGTGGATGATGGTCGCATCCCTGTTATTTCCGGCTGCGCTATTTGCATTCGCGGCGGCGAGTTCGTGGTTTTCCACCCATGAGATAGCGGACCGTGAAATCGAGCGAACCCTTGACGTCGCGCACGAACATGCGCTGAAAGTGTTCGAAACCATTGATCGCAGCCTGTCCGAGACCAATGAGATCGCCCGCGATCGCAGCGACGACGAGCTGCGCAGCCATGCGGGAACGATGAGTGCGCGGTTGAAGCAGCTAGCCGATGCGCTGCCGCAGTTGAAATCGGTCTGGATCTTCGACAACCGCGGCTACGATCTGTGCAACAGCCTAGATCCGGCGGCGCCGCAAATCGACTTCTCCGATCGCGATTACTACAAAGCTCACGTCGAAAAGGACGTCGGCACGTTCATCGGCACACTCCTGACGCCGCTCCCGCCCTATCAGGGCGCGCCGTTTTTCGGCGTCAGCCGGCGCCGCATCTCGATGGACGGGCGTTTCACCGGCGTGGTGCAGGCGTCCGTTCTTCCGGAATACTTCGTCAATTTCTATGCGCGGATTGGCCGCGAGCGCGGCAGTTTCTTCGCGCTGGGCCGCACTGATGGCGCGATCCTGGCGCGATATCCTGTGCTTGATCAGGCGTCGCGACTGGATCCGCGAGGACCGGTCGGACGTACGTTGTCCGCGAATCCGGATGGCAGCCTGGTCACGATCGTTTCGCCCGGCGATCAGATCGAGCGCCGCATCGGCTATCGCCGCTTGGCGAACTATCCGGTCTATGTCGCCGCTGGTCTGGAGACGTCGGCGATCCGTCAGCGCTGGCTGAAGACGATCGGATATCACCTGATCTTCGGCGTACCTGCCACGGTATTGCTGTTCGGCTTGCTGCTGTTCGCGCTGCGCCGCACCCGGCGGCTCAACTTCGAGGCGATGAAGCGTCGTGAGGCCGAGGAAGCGCTGAGGCACGGCCAGCGGCTCGAGACATTGGGGCAACTCACCGGAGGGGTCGCGCATGATTTCAACAATCTGTTGACGGTGATTCGCTCGTCGATCGATCTCCTGCAACGGCCGGATCTCGCGGCGGAGCGCCGGGCTCGCTATGTCGCCGCCATTTCCGATACGGTCACCCGCGCGGCAAAACTCACGGCGCAGTTGCTGGCCTTTGCGCGACGGCAGACGCTGAAGCCTGAACTGTTCGACGTCGGACATTGCGTCAACGGGATCAGCGACATCATCGGGACGCTCACCGGTTCCGGAATCGAGATCGTCACGCGGTTGCCGGACGAGCCGCTCTATGTCGATGCGGATCCCAGCCAGTTCGAAACCGCGGTGATCAATATCGCCGTCAATGCACGCGATGCCATGAAGGGCGACGGGCGACTCGTCATCAGCGTGACCGCCAGCGCGCGGCTCCCTTTGGCGACCTCGACACCAAGCGAAAACGGTTACGTGGCCATCGCGCTCGCCGATTCCGGCACCGGCATTCCCGCTGATCAGTTCGAACGGATTTTCGAGCCGTTCTACACCACCAAAGAGGTCGGTCAGGGCACCGGCCTCGGCCTGTCGCAGGTGTTCGGCTTCGCCAAGCAATCCGGCGGCGAGGTCGATGTCGCGAGCGAAGTCGGCAAAGGCAGCGTTTTCACGCTGTATCTGCCGCGCGCCGTCGGCACGATCTCGCCGGCGCTGTCTTTGCCGGAGACGCTTGTGGTCGATGGTCACGGACTCACGGTGTTGGTGGTCGAGGACAATCGCGACGTCGGCGCCTTCGCCTCCGATGCCCTGCGCGAACTCGGCTACCAGATCGAGCTCAGATACAGCGCCGACGAGGCGCTCGATGAGTTGAAACACCGAGCAAGCCGCTACGACGTCGTGTTCTCGGATGTAGTGATGCCGGGCACCAGCGGAATCGAACTCGCTCAGGGGATTCGCGAACGATATCCGGATCTGCCTGTCGTGCTGACATCGGGCTATAGTCACGTTCTGGCGCAGCACGGCACATTCGGCTTCGAGCTGTTGCAAAAGCCATATTCGATCGAACAGTTGTCGCGCGTGCTGGTCAAATTCGGCTCCAGGCGCAGTGCCGCTCGCGAGCCTCAGGCGTGATCGTGGAACCGCAGGGAACCTTCTGATATTCCTGCGGTTATCGCGCCATGAACAAATCCGTAGGCAAGCCAGAACACGTTACCGTTGAACCTGCGGAAGCCAAGTTTGCAGCCACCGCGCATGCTAAATCCCAACCGCGCGGGCCGATCGTCCCACTGAAGGACGACGCAGGCAAGGAGATCGACCCTCCGCCGCCCGAAGTGGTGGAGCCGGATCCCGGCATGTCGCCGGAAGAGGTCGAGCAGGCGCGCAAGGATTACCTGCTGACGCGGTTCTGGATCAGCGCGCGTGGGTTCTGGGGAAGCAACGGCGACAAGCTCGCCTGGACATTCTGCATCGGACTGTTGCTGCTCATCGTTGCCAATGTCGCATTCCAGTACGGCATCAATGTCTGGAATCGCGCGATCTTCGATGCCATCGAGAAACGCGACGCGGCCAGCGTCTTCCATCTCACTGGCGTGTTCTTTCCGTTGGCGATCGGCAGTGTGCTGCTCGGCGTCAGCCAGGTGTTCGCACGCATGAGCATCCAGCGCCGCTGGCGCGCCTGGCTGACCCACTCCGTGATCTCGCGCTGGCTCAAGAACGGGCGGTACTATCAACTCAATCTGGTCGGCGGCGATCACAAGAATCCGGAATATCGCATCGCCGAAGATCTGCGTATCGCCACCGATTCACCGGTAGATTTCGTGTCCGGCGTCATCGCAGCGTTTCTTTCGGCAACCACCTTCATCGTCGTTCTGTGGACCATCGGCGGCGCTCTGACCCTGACGATCGGCGGCACGACGATGACGATCCCGGGCTTCCTGGTGATCGCGGCCGTGATCTATGCGGCGATCGCGTCCGGCTCGATCATGGTGATCGGTCGCCAGTTCGTGCAGATCTCGGAAGAGAAGAACCAGGCCGAGGCCGAGTACCGCTATGCGTTGACGCGGGTGCGCGAGAACGGCGAGAGCATCGCGCTGCTCGGCGGCGAGGACGAAGAGCGCGATGGCATCGACAAGCACATGCGCACCACGCTGGTGTCGCAGGGCTCCAGCCTGATCGCGCCGGTGGTGCCGTTATTGCTGTGCGCGCCGAAATTTCTCGACGGCAGCATGTCGCTCGGCCAGGTCATGCAGGCGGCGTCTGCGTTTACCATCGTGCAAAGTGCGTTCGGCTGGCTGGTCGATAACTATCCGCGGCTGGCGGATTGGAATGCCTGTGCGCGCCGCATCGCCTCGTTGATGATGTCGCTGGACGGCCTCGAACGCGCTGAGCGCGGCGATGGCATCGGTCGCATCAAGCGTGGCGAGACATCGAACGACATGATGCTCAGCATGCAGGATCTATCTGTAACGCTCGACGACGGCACTGCCGTGGTTGGTGATACCGAGGTCAATATCGAGCCGGGTGAACGACTTCTGATCGCCGGCGAATCAGGCACCGGCAAGAGCACGCTGGTGCGGGCGATCGCGGGTCTTTGGCCATGGGGCGGCGGCAGTGTCGATTTCCACCCCGACCGCCGCCTCTTCATGTTGCCGCAGAAGCCCTATGTGCCCTCAGGCACGCTCCGCCGTGCCGCGGCCTATCCGGCCGCCGAGGAAGAATGGAGTGTCGATCAGATCGGCGACGCGCTCGACAAGGTCGGCCTCGCGCATCTCAAGGACAAGATCGAGGAAGAGGCGCCGTGGGATCAGACATTGTCAGGCGGTGAAAAGCAGCGGCTTGCCTTTGCGCGGCTGTTTCTGCACCGTCCCGACATCATCGTGCTGGATGAAGCGACGTCGGCGCTCGACGAAAAGAGCCAGGACCAGATGATGAAGCTGCTCACCGAGGAATTGCCCGGTGCAACCGTGGTCAGCGTGGCGCATCGTGCCGAATTGGAAGCGTTTCACAGCCGCAAGATCGTGCTGGAGCGCCGCAAGGGCGGCGCCAAGCTGGTCAGCGACATCGACCTGATCCCGCGCAAGGGCAAGCGACGCCTGCTCGGCCGTTTCCTGCGTCACCGCAAGCCAGCATAACGGGCACTCGATGCGAGAGCGCAGGCCTAGACGAAGTTGATCTGCAGCATCGGCATCGCGAAGATGGCGATGTTGGTGAAAAGCCCGCCCATATAGGCAATCGAGCGTGGCGTCGATTTGTCGGCGATATAGGCGGCCAGCACGCCGATGGTGCTGGCGGATGCGCCGAACGACAATGCGCCGAGCACCGCCGCGGCATAGAACGGGAAAGCCTCATAGGCGTTTTGGTGCGCCGCGTAGGCGCGCCGTTTTGCCCCGGTGAGATTTTCCGCGCTGTCGCGTGGCGCGTGATTGTCGCGCGATCCGGATTTGGCGTAGCCGACGATGACCAGCGGCAGCAATGCAGCGATCAGAATGCTCCAATAGGCGAATGGCATCGATACGACCTCAGCGCGTGTTTGCGACGTCACCTTGATGGGTGGTTCGCGATCCGCTGTCAATTCGCCGCCGTCCATGTTTCGCCCGGAACATCGGGCGCTCGGGCTCGTTACCCGGGAAAGGAGAACTGAAATGGCCAATGACGTGACCCAACATACCGACCGTGCCTGGGAGCTGATGGAAAAAATCGGCTTCACGATGCTGGTGACCCATGATGGCGATAAGCTTCGGTCTCGCCCCATGGCGGCCTATGTCGATCGTGCAGAGCACGCGGTTTATTTCCTGAGCGACGCTCGTCGTCACAAGGACGAAGAAATTCAGCAGAACCCGAACGTCAATCTCGCCTTCGCAGATGCGGGCGATCAGAAATACGTGTCGGTCAGCGGCACGGCGACGGTCTCGAACGATCGTGAGAAGATCAAGCAGTTGTTCACCACCACCGCCAAGGCATGGTGGGACAGTGCGGAAGACCCGAACATCCGCGTTCTGAAGTTTGCTCCGGAAGAAGCCGAGTTCTGGGATTCGCCGGGTACCGTTATCAGCTACGTGAAGATGGCCACTGCAGCGGTGACTGGTTCGCGCCCCGACATCGGCACCAACCGCAAGGTTGCTATCTGATGGGCTGGATGAGCGCACAGCCCGGCAATACGCCGGTCGAAGAACCGCCGGTGACGCCGGGCAAGCCGTCGGAGCCGCCGCAGGAAAGCCCGCCCGGCAGTCCGCGGCCGGAAGTGCCGCCGCCGATCCGTGATCCGGAAGAGCCGTCACGACCGGAAGAACTGCCGGGTGATTTGCCTGCAGATATTCCAGTGCCGAATCCGGATGAAGTGCCGGGGCAGCAACCACCTATGACAATGTAGTTCGCTGCTACTATACAACGGTCTGAACGCGCCATGAACGGGGTGCGCTCAGGCCGTTATCGCGTGAGAAATAAAACGACGATGGCTTTGCGGCTGCGCCACATTCCGGCCCTAAGCTTATTCATTCATCAGTCCGCCGCTTCAGGCGGCCGACAAAAATTTTGTTGACGTAGTCTTTAGCGAAGGGCCTGAGCTCCAAATGACAAAACTTCGACTCGTCCTGCTGGCGACGACCGCGTTCGGTGTCACGCAGATCGCCGTTGCTGCCGCTCACGCATCTGATAGCTCAGCACCGATGTTGCTGGCACAGGCCGCGCCCGCGCCGGAGGGAGAACCCAAAGGTGCACCGAAGGGGCCGCCGCCTGCTGCGCGTCCGGCTCCTCCTGCCGGCGCTCCAGCCGGCGCTCCTGCCGCCGCGCCTCCGCCGCGCGAAGCGCCTCCCGCTGCACGCCCGACCCCTCCTGCGCCGCCAGCCGCTCCGCGTCCGACGCCCCCGGCAGCTGCCCCTGCGCGTCCGGCGCCCGAAGCGGCCCCACCGGCACGTCCGACGCCACCCACACCTCCGGCTGCCGCGCCTGCGCCGCGCGCTGCGCCCCCGGCCGCACCGACTCCTCCGGCTGCCGCACCGTCACCGCGCCGCGAAGCGCCGGCCGGCGCAGAGCGTCGCGAAGGTCCAGCTGGCGAACGCCGCGAGCCCGGTGAACGTCGTGAGCCCGGTGAACGCCGCGAGCCCGGCGCGCGTCCGACGCCGCCTGCTGCGTCGTCGCCGGCAACACCTCCAGCCGCAACTCCTTCAACGGCCACTCCGCCGTCCGCCGCTCGCCAAGCGCCGGCAGCCACGACGCCACCAGCAGCTACACCACCTGCAGCCGCGACGTCGCCAACAGCAACGCCACCGGCCGCGACCTCTCCCGCCGGCACTCCACCTTCGGGCCGTCCCGAGGGGCGTGAGGGCCGCCGTGGTCAGCCGGGTGGCGCAGATGCGCCCGGCACGCCGCCGGCCGCTGCCGCTCCTGGCGCAGCTCCCGCAACGCCGCCGACCGCAGCGGCTCCGGCGGCGACGCCAAGTGCTGCACCCGTGGTCGTTGCTCCCGGCGGCAGCAACATCAAAGTCGTGCAGCCGCCGGCACCGACGGTAACGGCTCCGATTCCGGCCGCGCCCGCGCCGGCGGCAGCTAACCTGACGCCGATCGCACCGGGCGCTGCGCCCACGGGGCCTCGCCGCATGGACGACTTCCGCGGTGAACGTCGCGAGCGCCAGGAAGGCGGCCGCACGATCATCACCGAGCCCGGTCGTATCATCGTGCGGGATCCAAGCGGCCAGTCGTTCATTCGCCACAACGAGGTCGATCGCTTCCGCTACGGTGCCCGCGACATCCGCACCGATCGCGTCGGCGGGAATGATCGCACCATCGTGGTCCGTCCCGATGGCTCGCAGATCATCACCGTGGTGGGATCCGACGGGCAATTGCTGCGCCGTGTCCGCCGCGACCGTGACGGCCGCGAGATCATCATCATCGACAACTCGTTCCGGCCACGCGGGCCGGGCGGTCCGCGTGGCTTCTATGTCGATCTGCCGCCGCCGGTCATCCGCATTCCGCAGAACCGCTACATCGTCGATTACGATCAGGCGTCTCCGGATCTTGTCTACGATACGCTGATCGCGCCACCGGTGGATCGCATCGAACGCCGCTACACGCTCGATGAAGTCCGCTATAGCCCCGCGGTGCGCCAGCGCATGCCGTCGATCGATCTCGACTCCATCAATTTCGAACTCGGTTCATGGGATATCCCGCCAGACCAGGCTTCGAAGCTGCAGGTGATCGCGGATGGTCTGAACAGGGCGATCTCGCGCAATCCGCGCGCGGTGTTCCTGATCGAAGGTCATACCGACGCGGTCGGCTCGGATGTCGACAATCTGTCGCTATCGGATCGCCGCGCGCAGTCGGCGGCTGAATTGCTGACCCAGCAATTCCAGGTGCCGGCGGAGAACCTGACGTCGCAGGGTTATGGCGAGCAGTATCTCAAGATCCAGACCGATGGGCCGGAGCGCCAGAACCGCCGCGTCACGATCCGCAACATCACGCCGTTGCTGAATGGTGGCCAGGCCGCCTTGCCGCCGCCGCCGGCAGGGACCGCGCCGCCACGGCGCTGATCGACGCAACAAATTGAGCAACGGC
>JAPLPC010000098.1:13199-17660 GCA_026400425.1 Hyphomicrobiales bacterium
GGAGCAATCCCGGCCGTTGTCGTTTGATGATCATGCCGTCTCGCCGGGCCGTGACGACGTCTGGCCGGTTGCGTCACATTGCCCGCACATGAAACTGGCACAGCAGCCAAACGTAAACTGACGAGGCCGCCCGTGACGGCCGGAAATCCCAGGAGAACGCCCATGTCATCGCTGTCCCGACGCCATCTGATGTTCGCTGCGACCGGAATGGCTGCGGCCATTGCAACGCCGCGTCTCGCTTTCGCCCAGGCGGCTAAACCCGCAGCCACTCCTGCGGCGGCTCCGAGCGCCGGCAATGGTGCGTTCGTGCTGCCGCCGCTGACCTATCCGGTCAATGCGCTGGAGCCGCATATCGATGCCAAGACGATGGAGATCCATCACGGCAAGCACCATTCGGCCTATGTCGCCAACATGACCACCTTCGCGAAGGACACGCCCATGCTGGCCGAGAAGCCGCTGGTCGAAGTGCTGGGCAATCTCTCCAGCGTACCGGACAATATCCGCACCGGTGTCCGCAATAATCTCGGCGGCCACGCCAATCACACCATGTTCTGGCAGATCATGGGCCCGAATGGAGGCAAGCCAGACGGCGAAGTGCTCGCCGCCATCGACCGCGATCTCGGCGGCATGGAGAAATTCCAGACCGACTTCAATGCCGCCGGCGGCCGTCAATTCGGTTCCGGCTGGGTGTTCGTGGTGGTCGATAAAGCCGGCAAGCTGTCGATCGAGACGCGTCCGAATCAGGACAATCCGATCATGGACGGCAAGCGCGCGCTGATGGGCAACGACGTCTGGGAGCACGCCTATTATCTCACCTATCAGAACCGCCGCCCCGACTATCTGAAGGCGTGGTGGAACACGGTGAACTGGACCAAGATCGGCGAACGCTACGCGGCGGCGAAGGCGGGCACGCTGGCAGTGTGATTAAAGCCACAAACGCAGCCCGCTCCTCACCTCTCCCCGCTGGGGAGAGGTGTCGGAGCGTCACTGAAAATAAAAACTACTTTGTCACATCGCCTTCGTCGGCAGCGCTTTCCGCCAGCGTGGCCGGCTCGACGCTATGGCGCTTAATCAGCGGCATCTGCGCGACGGCGAAAGCCATGGTCAGCGGGATCACGCCGAACGCCTTGAACGTCACCCAGAAGTCCGTGCTCTGGGTGCGCCAAATGACTTCGTTGAGCACCGCCATGGCGGCAAAAAACACGGTCCAGCGCAGCGTCAGCGCGCGCCAGCCTTCCGGCGTGAGGTTGAACACCTGATCGAACATGATGGCGATGAAGGAGCGGCCGAACAACAGGCCGCCGCCGAGCACCACGGCGAACAGGCTGTAGATGATGGTCGGCTTGACCTTGATGAAGGTCTCGTCGTGCAGCCACAGCGTCAGCCCGCCGAACACCAGCACCACGAAAGCCGTCACGATCGCCATGATCGGCACATGCTTTACGACTACATAGGACGCGATCATGGCCGCGACGATGGCCACCATGAAGGCGCCGGTGGCCGCGAACAGGCCGAATTTCGCATTGGCCACGAAGAACACGATCAGCGGTCCAAGCTCGGTGGCAAGCTTGAACAGCGGATGCGGTTGCTTCTTGTCGATGATGTCGCTGCTCATGATTTGTCTCTTCAGCGCTCGATGCCTGCAACAGCCTTGGCGAAATCCCTGGCCGTGAACGGCGCGAGATCGTCGATGCCTTCGCCGACGCCTATGAAATGCACCGGCAGTTTATACTTCTCCGACAGCGCCACCAGAATGCCGCCGCGCGCCGTGCCGTCGAGCTTGGTCATCACCAAGCCGGTGACGCCAGCCGTACGATGAAAGGCCTCGACCTGCGACAGCGCGTTTTGTCCCACCGTAGCATCGAGCACCAGCAGCACCGCATGCGGCGCTGACGCGTCGACCTTCTTGATGACGCGCACGACCTTTTCGAGCTCGTTCATCAGTTCGGCCTTGTTCTGCAGTCGCCCGGCGGTGTCGATCAGCAGCACGTCGCGATTGTCGTCGCGCGCGGCAGTGACAGCGTTGAATGCGAGGCTCGCGGAATCCGAGCCCTGCGCGCCCGAGATCACCGGCACCTTGTTGCGATCGCCCCAGACCTTGAGCTGCTCGATCGCCGCGGCACGAAACGTGTCGCCGGCGGCCAACATCACCTTGCGGCCCTCGGCGGTAAGCGTCGATGTGAGCTTGCCGATGGTGGTGGTCTTGCCGGAGCCGTTGACGCCGACCACCAGGATGACGAAGGGCTTCTTGGCGCTGTCGATGACGAGCGGCTGCGCCACCGGCGTCAGCACCTTCTCGACTTCCGCGGCCACCACGGCCTTCACCTCATCGGCGGAGATCGCCTTGTCGAAGCGGCCCTGGCCGACCGCCTTGGCGATTCGCGCGGCCACGTCGCTGCCGAGATCGGCGCGCAGCAGCACATCCTCGATATCCTCGAGCATGGCGCGGTCGAGCTTGCGCTTGATCACCAGGTCGGCGACCGCCGAGCCGATCGAGCTCGAGGTGCGTTTCAGCCCGTTGGAGAGCCGTCGCCACCAGCTCTGTTTCGGCGTTTCGGGAGTGTCGTTCATGTCGGGGGTGTGTTAGCCGTTTCGCGCCATGAATCAAAGCAATGCCATCGAGAGTGACGCCGACGCCCTGCCGATTGCCGTCGTCGAGCCGGCCTTGGTCGGCGATCTGACCGAAGCCGACATCCTGTCGCGGGTGCTGCACCGGGATGGCCTGATGCTGGTGATCGACAAGCCAGCCGGCCTGCCGGTACATCGTGGCCCCAAAGGTGGGCCGAATTTGGAAAACTCCTTCAAGTTCCTGCAATATGGCCTCCCGCGCGCGCCCGTGCTGGCGCATCGGCTGGATCGCGATACGTCGGGTTGCCTGGTGCTGGGCCGGCACCGCAAGGCCACTGCCTCGCTGGGCCTGTTGTTCAAGCACAGCCGCATCTCCAAGACGTATTGGGCGGTGGTCGAAGGCGGGCCGGAGGCCGACGAGGGTGTCATCGACATGCCGCTCGGCCGTCTCAATGCCGAACGCGGCTGGTGGATGAAGCCGGATCTGGAAGGACTGCCGTCGGTCTCTCGCTACAAGCTGCTCGGTCGCGGCGGCGGCATGAGCTGGCTGGCGCTTGAGCCGGTCACCGGCCGTACGCATCAGCTGCGCGTCCACACGTCGGCGTCTGGTTTTCCGATCGTCGGCGACAACATCTATGGCAACGGCCCGCGTTTCGGCGAACCGACCTTGCATCTGCATGCGCGCGAAATCGTGATTCCGATATCACGCAACAAGGACCCGGTGCGTGTGGTGGCGCCGGTGCCGCCCCATCTGCATGAGCGGATGCGGGCGTGCGGGTGGAATGGGGAGTAATATTCAGCCTCATCCTGAGGAGCGCGCCAATTGGCGCGCGTCTCGAAGGATGGCGGCGAACACAGAGCCAGCCCACCCGTGGTTCGAGACGTGCGCAAGTGCGCACTCCTCACCATGAGGGGCGGCGTTACGCATCCATCCGTTTGAACACCAGCGTCGCATTCGTGCCGCCGAAGCCGAACGAGTTCGACAGCACGGCGCCGAGCTTGGCGTTGTCGATGCGCTTGCGCACGATCGGCATGTCGGCGAACACCGGATCGAGTTCGGTGATGTTGCCGCTCTCGCAGATGAAGCCGTTCTGCATCATCAGCAGCGAATAGATCGCTTCCTGCACGCTGGTGGCACCGAGCGAGTGGCCGGTGAGGGCCTTCGTTGCCGAGATCGGCGGGCATTTGTCGCCGACACCGAACACTTTGCGGATCGCCTCGATTTCCGGCGGGTCGCCGGCGGGCGTCGAGGTCGCATGCGGATTGATGTAGTCGATCTTGATGCCGCCGGTGGTGGCCAGCGCCATCTTCATGCAGCGCTCGGCACCTTCGCCCGATGGCGCCACCATGTCGTAACCGTCCGACGTTGCACCATAGCCGATGATTTCGCCGTAGATCTTGGCACCGCGTGCCTTGGCGTGTTCGAGTTCTTCGATCACCAGCACGCCGGCGCCGCCTGCGATGACGAAGCCGTCGCGGCTGACGTCATAGGGCCGCGAGGCGGTGGATGGCGTGTCGTTGTATTTCGACGACATCGCGCCCATCGCATCGAACAGTACCGACAGCGACCAGTCGAGTTCTTCGCAACCGCCGGCGAACACGATGTCCTGCTTGCCCCACTGGATCATCTCATAAGCATTGCCGATGCGAGGATTTGACGTCGCGCAAGCGGAGGAGATCGAATAGTTCACGCCCTTGATCTTGAACCAGGTGGCGAGCGTCGCGGATGCGGTGGACGACATCGCCTTCGGCACCGCGAACGGGCCGACGCGCTTCGGGCCTTTGCTGCGGGTGATATCGGCGGCTTCGACGATGGTGCGCGCCGACGGGCCGCCCGAGCCCATGATGATACCGGTACGCTCGTTCGAAATGTCCGAGGGTTCGAGGCCGGAG
>JAPLPC010000014.1:0-972 GCA_026400425.1 Hyphomicrobiales bacterium
CGAAGGGTGAGGACAAGGTTCTGTCCATGACGCTCGGCACGCTGCCGAACACGGTGGAGGCGAAAGCCGACATCGACGGCGATCGCGGCAGCTCCTCGCAGAGCGCCGACGTGCCGAAGCTCGGCCTTTCGGTGTCGCCGGCAAGCAGCGTCGCCGGCGCCGGCAAGGAGGGTGTCGTCGTCACCGGCGTCGATCCGAAGAGTGCGGCAGCCGAGCGCGGCTTCAAGGAAGGCGACGTGATTCTCGAAGTCGCCGGCAAGAACGTGACCTCGCCGGGCGATGTGCGTGAAGCGATCGTCGCTGCGCATAACGACAAGAAGAACAGCGTGCTGATCCGGGTTCGCTCGAACGGTTCGTCGAAATTCGTGGCCGTGCCGCTCGCCAAGGGCTGAGGCACTGCGCGACCAGAATGCGCATGATCGCCGTGAAAGATTCACGATCATGCGTGCCAGACGGAAGGTATCGCCGGCATAGTCGCCCCCGCTGACGGTGCTTTCCAGGGAGCGAGTGAAAACTCGCTCCCGCTGCTACCTTCCTGCGGATCCCCCCTCCGTCGGAAGGCGCGTGGACGGCGAGGTTTCCCCCAGCCTCGTCGTCCATTCCCCATCACAGGCAAACGACGTCAAGAGCGGGATGTCGGACGCCGGGACGTCCCACCGCCTTGCATGAGAGCGTAGTGCACGCCATGGTGACCGAAATCGAACCCGTCCGCAGCGATGCTGCCTCGCCCAGAGCCGTTTCTGAAATGCGTCTGCTCATCATCGAAGACGACCGCGAATCCGCCGACTATCTGGTGAAGGCGTTTCGCGAGGTCGGCCATATCGCCGACCACGCCGCCGATGGCGAAGAGGGCTTTGCACTGGCGGACAGCGGCGACTACGACGTGCTCGTGGTCGATCGCATGCTGCCGAAGCGCGATGGCCTGTCGGTGATCGGCGCGTTGCGCGACAAGGGCAACCGGACGCCGGCTCT
>JAPLPC010000014.1:1034-6807 GCA_026400425.1 Hyphomicrobiales bacterium
AGGTCGATGACCGCACCAAGGGCGTGCGCGCCGGCGGCGACGATTATCTGCCGAAGCCGTATTCATTCGCCGAGCTGCTTGCGCGTGTCGAGGCGCTGTCGCGCCGCCAGGGCGGCCCGGCCGAAGAGACGAGCTACCGCGTCGGCGATCTCGAACTCGACCGGCTGTCGCATGGCGTCACCCGCGGCGGCCAGGAACTGATCCTGCAACCGCGCGAATTTCGCCTGCTCGAATATCTGATGAAGCATGCCGGGCAGGTGGTGACGCGCACCATGCTGCTCGAAAACGTCTGGGATTATCATTTCGATCCGCAGACCAATGTGATCGACGTCCACATTTCGCGCCTGCGTTCGAAGATCGACAAGGGTTTCGATCGCCCGCTGCTGCACACCATCCGCGGCGCCGGCTACATGGTACGCGACGGGATCAAGTGACGCGATCTGCGCGGCAGACAAGCGGCGTGCCTCCGGTTGGAGGTCGCCGCGTCTGTCGTTCCGGTTCTCCAAGCTGCGAAGCTATGATTTCAAAAACTTCAGCAGCTCGGCATTGACCTGATCGGCATGGGTCGCAGTGATGCCGTGCGGGGCGCCGGGATAATAGACGTCGATGGCGCCCTTGATCATCCTCGCCGACTTCACCGCGGAGTCCTTGACCGGCACGATCTGGTCGTCCTCGCCATGAAGAACCAAAGTCGGGATGTCGAACTTCTTGAGGTCTTCGGTGAAGTCCGTTTCGGAAAATGCCTTGACGCTCTCATAGGCGTTCTTGGCGCCGGCCTGCATGCTCCATAGCCAGAACTGATCCAGCGTGCCCTGCGAGACTTTTGCGCCTGCGCGGTTTGCGCCGTAGAAGGCCAGCGCGAGGTCCTTGTAATATTGCGATCGGTCGCCGGCGACGCCGGCCCGAATGGCGTCGAAGACCTCCATCGGCAGGCCTTCCGGATTGGCCTCCGTCTTCAGCATGATCGGCGGAACGGCCGCGATCAATACGGCTTTCTTGACCCGCTTGGTGCCGTGGCGCCCGATATAGCGCGCCACCTCGCCGCCGCCGGTGGAATGCCCGACCAGGGTGACATCCTTCAGCTCGAGCGCTTCGATCACCGCCGCGAGATCGTCGGCATAGCCATTCATGTCGTTGTTGTTCGACGCCTGGCTGGAGCGGCCGTGACCACGGCGGTCATGGGCGACGACGCGGTAGCCGTGCTGGGCTAAAAACAGCATCTGCCCGTCCCACGCATCCGCATTGAGCGGCCAGCCATGCGAGAAGGTCACGACGGGGCCGCTGCCCCAGTCCTTGTAGTATAGTTCGGTGCCGTCTTTCGCGGTGATGGTGCTCATGGTGCGACGTCCTGTTTTGGCGTGGGTGGGGAGTTTGTCATGAAGGACGGCCGTCTTGCTGGAGGCGGTGTCGGGAAACGTCGATGCAAGGGCCGTGATTGCTGCGCCCGCCAAAACGTGGCGGCGTGACGGTGTGGAAGGGGGAATGGTGTCGCTCATCATCATGATCTCGGTGAGAGGGAGATGGATCAGTGTCCGAGCCAGTCGTCGAGGCGACTGGTGCCGAGGCGGGCGCCTGCATCTGGCGTCAGCGAACGATCGTCGACGGGGGTACCGAAATAGCCGACATGGATGTCAGCGATCACCGGTCGGGGATCCTGTTTCGACGTCAGATATTTGCGCCCGAGCACATCGAGCGGAAATGGATCGGGTCCGGCGATTTCGACGGTGTCGTTGAGTGGAGCGCCGAATGCCAGTTCTACCAGCGCCGCTGCGACGTCGGCTGAAGCCACGGGCTGGATCATCGCCGGCGGCAGTCTGATCGCGTCGCCGACGGCGCCGCCCTCGACGATGGCCGGGATGAATTCGAAGAACTGCGTCGCGCGCAGGATCGTGTAGGGCATGCCGGACGTCTTGATCAGGTTCTCCTGCACCAGTTTGGCCCGGAAATAACCGCTCGCAGTCAGTCGTTCGGTCCCGACCACCGAGAGCGCAAGGTGATGCCGGACGCCAGCAGTGCGCGCCGCGGCGAGCAGATTGCGGCCGGAGGTCTCAAAGAATGTCATCACCGGTCCATCGTCGAAGGATGGCGAATTGGCGACGTCGATAACGACCTGCGCGCCCGACAATGCACCCGCGAGACCCTGGCGGGTCATCGTATTGATCCCGGTAGAGGGCGACGCGGCGATGACCTCGTGGCCGAGCTGTTCCAGACCTTGCACAACCTGACGGCCGATCAGGCCGCTGCCTCCGATGACGACGAATTTCATGGCGATCTCCGAGATACGGCAGCCGCTATGGTCGCCGTCGCGTGACCGGACCATGCTCCCGCCGGAGCCGGGAGACTTTGTCGCAAGCTTGGGAATCGTTTGGTTTCCGTCTGGATTTTCATCCAAATGAGTCCAAGCTCCGATTTTACCGCTCATCCGGACGTGCTAACGAACCGTTCAAAGGGTGAGTGCCGTGCCTCAGGCCGCTGCACGCTGTGTCGGTGAATTGGAGAGATCTTTGCCGTATGCGTTCGCAGGATTTGTCCTCGACCCCGACCGCAGAGAACTGACGCGCGGTGCGGACAGAATTGCGATCACGCCGCAGGCCTTCGACCTGTTGCTGCATCTGATCGACAATCGCGATCACGTGGTCAGCAAGGATGCGCTGCTCGATGCCGTCTGGTCCGGCCGCATCGTGTCGGAATCGACGCTGGCCAGTCACATCAATGCGGTTCGCAAGGCGGTGGGCGACAGCGGCGGCGAACAACACCTGATCAGGACCGTGCCGCGCAAGGGCTTCCGCTTCGTGGGTGAGGTCAGTGAGCTGCTGACGCGACCAGAAACGGCCGTCGAGCCGGCGCAGGCGGTGGCTGGCGTTCCCCTGCCATTGCCGGACCGGCCGTCGATCGCGGTGCTGCCGTTTCTCAATCTCAGCGGCGATCCGCAGCAGGACTATTTCGTCGATGGTGTCGTCGAGGACATCATCCTGGCATTGTCGCGCATCCGCTGGCTGTTCGTCATCGCGCGCAATTCGAGCTTCACCTATCGCGGGCGGGCGGTCGATGCCCGGCAGATAGGTCGTGAACTCGGTGTCCGCTATCTGCTCGAAGGAAGCGTGCGCCGGACGGCGGACCGCGTGCGGATCACCGGTCAGCTCGTCGATACCGAGACCGGGATGCAGCTATGGGGCGAGCGGTTCGAGAGTGTGATCGATGACATCTTCGATCTGCAGGACCGCATCACGGCCAGCGTCGTCGGCGCCATCGCGCCGCAGCTCGAACTGGCCGAGATCGACCGCGCCAAACGCAAGCCGACGGAAAACCTCGACGCCTATGATTACTATCTGCGCGGCGTCGAGCGACTGCATATGTCGACGCGGGCCGGCCTGGATGCGGCGCTGCCGCTGTTCTACAAGGCCATCGCCCTCGATCCCGGCTTTGCCTCGGCCTATGGCATGGCGGCATGGTGCTTCTATTGGCGCAAGATGAATCGCTGGCTCACCGATCGCGTCACCGACGGTCACGAGGCAGCGCGGCTTGCCGAACTTGCCGTGACGCTCGGCAAGACCGATGCGGTGGCTCTGACGCGCGGCGGTCACACCTGGCCGCATTTCGGCGGCGACATCGACGTCGGTGTCGCCTGTGTCGACCGGGCGCTGGTGCTGAATCCCAATCTGTCCACGATCCGGTATCTCGGCGGCTATCAGCGAGTCACTCTGGGCAAGCACGACGACGCGATTGATTATTTCACCCGGGCCATGCGGCTGAGCCCGCTTGATCCCGAGATTTTCCAGATGCACACGGGGATTGCCATGTCGCATCTCTATTGCCGCCGCTTCGATGCGGCCATCGCGTCGCTCAAGGAGGCGGCGCGCGAGTTGCCGAACATTTTGCGGGTTGCAGCCTTTCAGGCCGCGGCACATGCGCTGGCGGGCAACATGACGGAGGCGCGCGAAGCCATGAGCCATGTGCGGCGGCTGGATCCCACGCTGCGGCTGGGCAATCTCGACGACTGGTTGCTGGTGCGTCGGCCGCAGGATTTCGCGCTTGCCTCCGACGGGCTGCGGCTGGCCGGCCTGCCGGAATGAGGGGCACGACCCATCATAGACGCGCCAGATTACGAAGACATAATCTTGCGGTCCTGTCGGCGACGGGTTCCGCCTGCTAGAAAGACTCGTCTTCTCATTTGCCCGCGCGGGCAGCACCTGTTCAGAGAGCTCCGTGACGGCTATCGCCAAACTGTTTCGTACCACGGCATTCCGGCTGACGCTGGCTTATCTGCTGATCTTTGCGCTCTTCGCGGCAGCATTGCTGGGTTACTTCGCCTGGAACACCAATCGCGTCATCAACGACCAGATCACCACCACGGTGGATGGCGAGATGAGCGAGTTGCAGGAGCTGTTCGCGCGGCGCGGGCTGCGCGGCATCGTGTTCGCCATTGAGAACCGCGCGTTGCGGCCGGGTGCCAATCTTTATCTGATCGCGACCCCGGCCGGACAATCGGTGGCCGGCAACGTGTCGTCGCTGTCGCCCGGGGTGATGGCATCGACCGGCTGGTCGGAAACGCCGTATCGCCGGCTTGACGATCCCGACTCCTCCAATCATCGCGCGCTCGTCAAGGTTGAGCAGCTCTCCAGCGGCTTCCGGCTGCTGATCGGCCACGATCTCGAAGAGCGGCGACGGATGTTCGACATCGTTGCCGATGCGGCGAAATGGTCGGCGCTGATCGTCATCGTCGTCGGCCTCGGCGGCGGCATCTTCGTGTCGCGTCGCGTGCTGCGCAAGGTCGATGCCATGACCGGCACGACGCAACGCATCATGGCGGGCGATCTGTCGGGACGCCTGCCGGTCGGCCCCAGCGGCGACGAACTCGACCGCCTGGCGGAAAATCTCAATGCGATGCTGGAGCGCATCGAGGCATTGATGAACGGATTGAAGGAAGTCTCCGACAACATCGCCCACGACCTCAAGACACCGCTGACGCGGCTGCGCAACCGCGCCGAGGAGGCGCTCGCGCGCGGCCGTAACGAAACCGATTATCGCGCGGCGCTGGAACGCACCATCGAGGAATCCGACGGTTTGATCCGCACCTTCAATGCGCTGCTGATGATCGCGCGCGCCGAATCCGGACAGGCGCGCGGCAACATGGACGTGTTCGACGCTGCCGAGGTGGCTGCGGGAATCCACGAACTCTATGAGCCGCTCGCGGAGGATGCCGATCTCGATCTCAAGGTCGAGACGTCGATCTCGCCGGTCTACGGCAATCGCGAGCTGATCAGCCAGGCGCTGGCCAATCTGGTGGAGAACGCCATCAAATACGGCAAGCCGGAAGCCGGCGACGCACCGGCCGCGGCCGAGATTCTGATCGAGGCGCACCGCGAGGGCGATCGTGTGCTGCTCAGCGTGGCCGATCGCGGGCCGGGTATTGCCGAGGCCGATCGCAAACATGCCGTGCAGCGCTTCGTCCGCTTCGAGGCCAGCCGCACGCTGCCGGGATCGGGGCTCGGCCTCAGCCTCGCATCGGCCGTGGCGAAGCTGCATGGCGGCGAGCTGCGATTGGGGGACAACACGCCCGGCTTGCGTGCGACGCTGGTGCTACCAGCGGCAGCCGGCGAGTCCCTTGCAGGGCAAAGCGCGAATGTGCAACAGAAGTCCGCATGATGTCTGCCATACAAGGCGAGGGCCCGCCGATGCTGGCTGCGCAATTCGTTTGCGGCCCGGAACTGTTCGATCCTGCTGAAGCCGCACGCCGTTTCGATGGTTGGCTCGCCGAACTCGCACCCGATCA
>JAPLPC010000014.1:6837-10719 GCA_026400425.1 Hyphomicrobiales bacterium
CGATGCCGCGCGCGCCTTGCGCGTGCTGCAATCCGATCCCGCCGCCGCCTTGCGCGATCTCATCGCACGCGGCGGCGAGCGCGTCGCCGCGGCATCCAGCGAAGCCGATGTGATGATCGCGCTGCGACGCGTGAAATCGGAAGCGGCGCTGATGATCGCGCTGTGCGACATCGGCGGCGTGTGGCCGGTGATGCGCGTCACCCGCGCATTGACCGATCTCGCGACCACGTCGGTGCAGGCCGCGATCCGCTTTCTGCTGACCCAGGAAGCCGGCCGCGGCCGCCTGCTGCCGCCCGATCCGGACCGGCCGGAAGACGGCAGCGGACTGATCGTGTTCGCCATGGGCAAAATGGGCGCGGGCGAGCTAAATTATTCCAGCGATATCGATCTGATCGTGTTCTTCGATCTCGAAGCGCATGCGCTGCCCGAGGATATCGAGCCGAACACGTTCTTCGTGCGCATCGCGCAGGGACTGTCGCGACTGCTGCAGCAGCGCACCGGCGACGGCTACGTGTTCCGCGTCGATCTGCGGCTTCGCCCCGATCCCGCATCGACGCCGGTGGCGGTTTCGACCGCGTCGGCGCTGCATTACTACGAACGCGAAGGGCGGACCTGGGAGCGCGCCGCGATGATCAAGGCGCTGCCTTGCGCGGGCGACGCCAAAGCGGGCGAGCGCATGCTGGCCGACATCGCGCCCTTCGTCTGGCGCAAGCATCTCGATTTCGCAGCGCTCGCCGATGTGCACGGCATGAAGCGCCAGATGCAGACCTATCGCGGCCAGAGCGAGATTTCGGTCGAGGGCCACAACGTCAAGGTCGGCCGCGGCGGCATTCGCGAGATCGAATTTTTCGCGCAGACCCAGCAGTTGATCGCCGGCGGCCGGCATCCGGAATTGCGCGTGCGGTCGACCCACGAGGCGCTCGACGTGCTCGCCGCCAGCAACTGGATCACCGCCGACGTCCGCGACGAATTGATCCGTGCTTATGAATTCCTGCGCCGCGTCGAACACCGCCTGCAGATGATCGCCGACGAACAGACGCATTCGCTGCCGGACGACGTGGACGCCGTCGAGCGCTTCGCGCGCTTTTTCGGCTATGTCAGCCGCGAGAGTTTCGTGCGCGATCTGCTGTTGCATCTCGATTGCGTGCAGGGGCATTACGGCCGCCTGTTCGAAGGCGATGCGACGGATGACGTGCATTTGCCGGCCGTCGATTACAAAGCAGGTGCTTCGGACCAGCGGCTGCTCGAACATCTCGGCAAGCTCGGCTTCCGCAAACCGGCCATGGTGGCGCAGACCGTGCAGCACTGGATGCTGGACGACGGCTACCGCGCGCTCCGCGTCGAGAGCACGCGGCAGGCGTTTCTCGATTTCGTGCCGCTGCTGATCGTCGGGCTGGCCGATGCCGAGGAGCCCGACAGTGCGGTGATCGCGTTCGATCGCTTTCTGCAGGCGTTGCAGCGCGGCGGGCGGTTGATCTCACTGCTCAGTCAGAACCGCGATCTCGTGGCTTTGGTGGCCCTCGTGCTCGGCGCGGCGCCGCGGTTGGCGGATATGCTGGCCCGCCAACCGCAACTCGTCGATGGGCTGATCGATCCGCGGTTCTTTGGCGCCATGCCAGATCGCCGTGAATTGTCGCTGCGCCTCGCCGTCACCCTCGAAGACGCCAATTCCTATGAAGAGTTTCTCGACCGCTTGCGTCTGTTCGGACAGGAGAGCCTGTTCCTGATCGGCACGCGCATCCTGTCGGGGACGGTGACGGCGCCGCAGGCGAGCACCGCCTTTGCCGACGTCGCCGAAGGCATCGCACAGACCCTGCATGGTCTGGTGCTCGATCAATTCGTCGCGCAGCACGGCCGCATCAAGGATCAGGAAACCGCGATCATCGCCATGGGGCGTCTCGGCAGCCGCGAGATGACGGCATCGTCGGATCTCGATCTCATCCTGATCTACGATTTCGATCACGATGCGCCGGAGTCCGATGGCCCGCGCTCGCTGCATGGCGCGCAATATTTCGCACGGCTGACCCAGCGGCTGATCAGCGCATTCACCACACGCACCAATTACGGTGTGCTCTATGAGGTCGACATGCGGCTGCGGCCGTCCGGTCGTGCCGGGCCGCTGGCGTCGCGGATCGATTCATTCTCGGACTATCAGCAGACCGAGGCCTGGACCTGGGAGCACATGGCGCTGACGCGCGCCCGCGTGATCTCGGCATCACCTGCGTTTCGCGACAAGGTCGAAGCCGCCATCCGCGACGTGCTGGTTCGGCCGCGCGAACGTGGAATCATCGCCAACGACGTTGCCGTGATGCGCCAGGCGATCGGCGAGGAAAAGGGCGAGCAGGATATCTGGGATATCAAATATGCCGCCGGCGGAACGGTCGATATCGAATTCATCGCGCAATATCTGCAACTCGTTCACGCCGCCGAAAAGCCTGCGATCCTCAGCGTGAACACCCAGCAGGTGCTGGAGAATGCCGCCAAGCTCGGCGTGCTTTCCATCGAGCATTTCGACGTGCTGCGCCGCGCGGCGCGGCTGTTCAACGATCTCACCCAGATCCTGCGGCTGTGCGTCAGCGAAGGCTTCAAGCCTGAAAGCGCCGGTGCCGATCTGATGCGCGTGCTGGCGCGCGTCAGCAACGAGCCGGATTTCTCCTCGCTGGAAGCCCGCGTCCGCGAGATCCAGGGCGACGTGCGCGAAGTGTTCAAGCAAGTCGTCGAAGGGCAAGGCTGAGGCCGCGATCGCGGCGATCTCGCCGCAGCGATCGCAGTGCAGAACCGATCTTATTGCTCCGGCTTGACCTTACCGAGCTCAACGACGGTTTTCCAGCGGTCGAGCTCCTGTTCGAGAAAGGTCTGAAACTCCGCGCTCGAATTGGCGACGACCTCGAAGCCGCTGTCGTTCAGCTTCTTCTTCAGGTCGGGCGAGGTGAGCGCGCTCCTGATAGACTTTTCGAGCTTGGCCTTCACATCCGCCAACAGTCCTTTCGGTGCGACGAAGGCCTGCCATGAATAGATGTTGAGGTCGCCGATCCCGAGCTCCTTGAAGGTCGGCGTATCCGGAAAAGCTTCGGAGCGCGTATCGCTGGTCACGGCCAGCAGCTTGACCTTGCCGGCGCGGATGTAATTTGCCACCGCGCCGAGATTCTGGAAGGAGACATCGACATGGCTGCCAATCAGGTCCGTATGGGCCTGCGAGCCGCCTTTATACGGCGTGTGAATTCCAGTGGTGCCGGTCTTCTGCCAGAACAGCACGGCCGAGAGATGGTCAGACGAGCCGACGCCGGATGAGGCGAAGGTCACCTTGCCGGGATTCTTCTTCAGATAATCCGTAAACTCCGCGACGGTGCTGGCCGGGAAGTCGGGCCGCGTGATCAGCACATTCGGGTTTCGTACCGCGACGGAAAGCAGATCGAAATCCTTCAACGGGTGATAGCCGGGATCTTTATAGAGGACCGGATTGATCGCGATGACGCCGATCGAGCCTACCATCAGTGTGTAACCGTCCGGCTTGGCGTGCGCGAGCTGGGTGGCGGCGATCGATCCGTTGGCGCCGGGCTTGTTCTCGATGACAAAAGACTGCCCAAAGGCCTCCTGCATTTTCTGGGTGGTCATCCGCGCGGTGGTGTCACTGGCGCCGCCGGGTGTGAACGGCACGAGCACCGTGACCGGTTTGGCGGGATAGTCCTGCGCATGTGCTGCCGCGGGCAATGTCAGCACCAGCAGTGCCGCAGCGAAGTGGCTCAGCTTCATCGTCTCTCTCCCATGGATCAATCGTTACCGGCGACGTCTATGCGTTGCTCATGGTCGAACGTCCCATCTCCATCGCTCCAAAGCGAAGAGACAAGGTCATCCACAATCTAGAGTATAGTGATGAAAGGC
>JAPLPC010000014.1:10739-14534 GCA_026400425.1 Hyphomicrobiales bacterium
ACAATCTAGAGTATAGGGATGAAAGGCCGCATCCAAGCGGTTACTTGGCGCGCCGTCGTCGACCGAGGCGCTTGCGTGGCAGGCTGAAGCTTAGGCGGCCCTGGAGACCTGTGCCGTGCGGCGCTTGCCTTCCAGCGGCAGCGAGATGCAGACGACGGTGCCGACATTGGGCTTGGAGCGCAGCTTCATGGCGCCGCCATGCAGGCCGGTCAGCGATTTGGCGATGGCGAGGCCAAGACCGGAGCCGTGATAGGTCTTGGCGAGCTGGCTCTCGACCTGCTCGAACGGCCGACCCAATCGCTTCAGCGCATGCGGTGCGATGCCGATGCCGCTGTCGGCGATGATCAGCGCGACCGTGTCCTTCATCAAGCGGCTGCGCACGGTGATGCGCCCGCCGTCGGGCGTGAACTTCACGGCGTTGGACAAGAGGTTGACCAGGATCTGCTTGATGGCGCGGCGATCCGCCACCACAGCGACGTCGGTGGCAATGTCGGCGCCGAGCGTGAGGTTCTTTGCATCGGCTCGGCCGGCGACGACGCGCAGCGACTCCGACAGGATCTGGCCGAGATCGAGCGGCTCGAGATCGAGCTTCATGCGGCCGGCCTCGATCTTCGACATGTCGAGAATGTCGTTGATCACCTCGAGCAGATAGCGCCCGCTGGTGAGAATGTCGTGGCAGTATTCGCCGTACTTCTCCGAACCGAGCTGGCCGAACAGGCCGCTGCCCATGATCTCCGAAAAACCGATGATGGCATTGAGCGGCGTGCGCAGCTCGTGACTCATATTGGCCAGGAATTTGGACTTGGTGGCGTTGGCCTCCTCGGCGCGGGTCTTCTCTTCGGAGTATTTCTGCGCGAGATCGGCGAGTTCGAGCGCCTGTTTCTCCAGTGCGGCCTGCGAATGTTTGAGATCGATAACCGATGCGCGCAGGCGCAAATCGTTATCGACCAGTTTATGTTCGTGTTCCTTGATGCGGGTGATGTCGGTGCCGACCGACACGTAGCCGCCGTCCTTGGTGCGGCGCTCGCTGATATGCAGCCAGGTGCCGTTCTCGATCTGCGCTTCGAAGGTGCGGGCGCCATGTGCAGCGCCGCCGGCCTCGGCGAGGCGTGAACGCACCTCCGGCATGCTGCCGACTTCGAGCACGGTCTCATAGGGTGTGCCGGGGCGCACCGCGGAGTCGGGGAGCCGGTGCAGACGCTGGAAGTGCGAATTGCAGAGCACCAGGCGGTCATCGGCATCCCACAGCACGAAGGCTTCGGGAATCGTCTCGATGGCGTCGCGCAGGCGGACATCGGCCTCGACGCTCTTCTGTGCCAGGCTCTTCTGCTCGGTGACGTCGATGGCGATGCCGATCAGGTGCAGGCTGCCGTCACTCTGGCCGCCGACGAGTTCGCAGCGCAGCTGCAGCCAGATCCAGTGGCCGTCGCTGTGCTGCATGCGAAACGTCTGGTCGATATGATTGAGGCGCTGCGATACCAATTGGTCGGCGATCCCGAACAGGTTGATATCGTCGGGGCGCACCAGCGCGTTGACTTCGCCAAAGGTGAGTAGATCGCTGCGGCTGTCGAGGCCGAGCATGGTGAACATCGACTGCGACCAGAAGATGCGGCCGCGCGACAGATCCCAGTCCCACAATCCGCAGCGCCCGCGGTTCAGCGCGGTGTCGATCCGCCCGCGCACGGCGTCGTTGATGGCATCGCCCTCGCGCGCACGCGTTGATTGCCAGTGGAAGGCGAAGCCGAGGATCAGCACGACGAAGCCGGTGGTGGCGGACAGTGTGATGGAGAGCGCCGATTCCGAGCGCCAGACCGAGTCGTTGTTCTCCTGAACCACGACGATCTGGCCGGGCAGACTGCGGATGATGCGTCGGGTGGCGAGCGCATGACTGCCGTCGGCTTGCGTGACATCGAACACGTCGGTGCGCGGGCTCTGGACCGACATGTTCTGGGCGGCGCTCAGGGCATCGAGGACACGCGTGTTGTCGTCGGCCGGCAGATCGGCGGGCATGCGGGCGAGGATGCCCTGATCGGCGCCGAGCAAGATCACATGGCGTCCCGGAGCGATCCCCCATGCCGGAATCAGGCTCGGCAGCAAGGTCTGCAGATGCTCGGCGGTGGCCGGGCGATCCGGCCGGAGGAGGCCGTTGCGATCGAGACGTTCGGCGACCATGTCGCCGAGAGCCGAGAGGTCGCGCTTGAGTGAAGCCTGTTTTTGGCGGCTGTGATCAACCACCTGCACGAAGGCACCGAAGAAAATCGTGACGAGGAACGCGATGATCAGCGTTGGGACGGCGCGACGGAGTGCTGGTTCTGCGATGAGCAGCCGGTGATAGGCCGGCTTCGCCATCGATTGCGCCAATCCTTTGATCGAATCGGATTGGACGCATGCGTTGTCCGCATGCGCACGCGACATACTGAGCCCCCTCGGAAATTTGCAGTGTCGATCGAACCCCAAACGCCGCGCCACTTCGAATCGACAAGTACGCGGAATTATTCGTATCCACCGGATAATATTGCGCTTGCATGAGTCCGAAACAGGAACGCCGCGCAGATGATGCGCGGCGTTTCTGGTTCTGCGGACTCGTCGCGCGTGCGTTACAGCGTGACGACGATCTTGCCGAGATGCGCGTTGGCTTCCATGTGATCGAACGCCGTGCCGATCTCGGCGAACGGATACACCTTGTCGATCGGCAGCTTCAGCTTGCCACTCTCGACGGCCGGCCAGATGTCTGCACGTACCGCGCTGAAGATATCGCGGATCTCCTGCATGGATCTGGTGCGGAAGGTGACGCCGATATAGCTGATGCGCCTTGCTGCATGCAGATCGAAGTTGAAGTCGGCATGGGTGCCGCCGAGACGTCCGACATTGACGATGCGACCGAGCACCTTCGTCGCTTTCAGGTTCTGGTTGACGACCGGTCCGGAAATCTGATCGACGATCAGATCGACGCCGTCGCCATTGGTGGCTTTGAGCACCTCATCGACCCAGCCGCCGTCTTTCGAATCCACGGCGAGATCTGCACCGAATTCGCCGAGCCGGCCGCGCCGCGCCGCATGGGTCGATGAACCGATCACCGGCTTGGCGCCCTTCAGCTTCGCGATCTGCAGCGCCATCAGGCCGACGCCCGAGCTGGCGCCCTGGATCAGCACGGATTGTCCGGCCTGCAATCCGCCGACAGTGACGAGCGCGTTATGCATCGTCGACAGCGCGACGGGCAGCGTGCTTGCGATCTCGAAGCTCATGCCGGGCGGGATGTGGAACAGGCGGCCGTGATCGGTCACCGCATATTCTGCAAAGGCCGCGCCGCCCGAGCCCATCACCCGCTCACCGACCGTAAAGCCTTTGGCCTCGGGTCCGAGCTCGGCGATCTCGCCGGCCCATTCCATGCCGAGCACGGTGCCGACGCCGCCGGCCGCGCCATGGACATGGCCCTTGGTCATGCCGAGATCGGCGCGGTTGAGGCCGCAAGCCTTCACCTTGATCAGCACCTGCGTGCCGACAGGTTTTGGCGCGGCGACATCGATGATGGCCGCGCCGTTCTCCGTAAATGCATAGGCCTTCATGATCACTACTCTGCTGCCTGGCGCTGGCCGCTCGACAGCATGGCGTCGAGTCGGCTGCGGATGATGGTCTCGGCATCGTGCATGATGCGCGACACCAGTTCCTGGCACGACGGAATGTCATGGATCAGGCCTTGCACCTGGCCGGCCGACCAGATGCCATCTTCGCTGTCGCCGGTGGAATAGACCAGCTTGCCGCGCGCGCCGGCGACCAGATCCTTGATCTGCTCGA
>JAPLPC010000669.1 GCA_026400425.1 Hyphomicrobiales bacterium
AATCCCAGAGCCCGGCACATCTGCAACAAGCTGACGTTCGACTGCAACACCTCGCCATGAAGTTCGACCAGGCCTTCGGCTTTGGCGTAGCGAATGAGTTCGCTCATCAATGCCCAACCGAGCCCCCGGCCTTTCATATCCGAGCGCACCAGAACGGCATATTCAGCCTTGCGATAGCGTGAATCGGCATGCAAACGCGCCACCCCGAGGATCTCGCCGCTGTCATCGGCAACAGCCGCAAACGCCATCGCCCGTGCGTAATCGAGTTGCGTCAGGCGTGCGACGAATGCATGCGGAAACTCCTTGATCGCACCGAGAAACCTCGAATGCAGACCGACTGCACCGGTGTGGCGTCACGCTGCCACGCCGTCGGGTATGGCCGGATCGCCAGACGCGTATGTCCAGCAAACAGCTTTTTCGGTCGCGCAATCCGGAGCCGTGCATCCAGCGCCAGCACGCCTTGTTCGTCCGCGAGTAGCGGATTGATATCCAGTTCGCTGATCTCGGGAAAATCGATGGCCATCTGTGACAACTTCACCAAGGTCAGTTGAACGGCTCCCGGCTTGACAGCCGATACATTGCGGTAGCCGGCCAACCGCCGCGCGATCCTGGTGCGCTTCACGAGATCGTCTGCCAACGTCATGTCGAGCGGCGGCAGTGCCAGCGCTTTGTCGTTGATGATCTCGACGGCCGTGCCGCCCTCACCGAAGACGATGACGGGGCCGAATGTCGGGTCGTCAGCGAGCCCGAGGATCAACTCGCGTGCCGCAGGACGGCCGATCATCGGCTGGATGATCATGCCTGCAACGCGGCAATCCGGATGCTTCGCCATCACGCGCTCGATCATGCCGTCATATGCGCGTCGTACCGCCCCGGCATCACGCAGTTGAAGAACCACGCCGCCGACATCCGATTTGTGCACGATGTCGGGCGACAAGATCTTCATCGCGACGGCATGGCCCTGCTGGAAGAACTCTTCCGCGTGTGCGATGGCCTGCTCGACGCTCACAGCCTTGCGAGTCGGGACCATCGGGATCGCATAGGCGTCGAGGACCGCTGCGAGTTCGATGGGGTCGAGCCAGGCGCGCCCTTCCCGTATGGCGTTGTCCAGAATGCGCTGCACGGCCTCACGGTCGGCCTGCGCCACCTCCGCAACGCCAGGCGGGGACGTCATCAAAGCCTGCATCGCGTCGTGATGGTGCACGCCGTACATGAACGCACGTATGGCGTCGTCTTCCGTCGGCAGGTTCGGAACTGACGCCGATCCGAGTCTCGCCGTCACGCCAGAACCGGCACCAACGAACGCTGCCAGCACCGGCTTTGCCGACCGCCCCTGCCCTTGGCGATGCGCGTTCACGGTCTCGGCGACGGCTTTGGCGATATCATCGGGATCGGCGACGGCCGTCTGGACATTCAGGACGACGACAGCGTCATTCTCGCCG
Source organism: Hyphomicrobiales bacterium (assembly GCA_026400425.1). Lineage (GTDB taxonomy): Bacteria > Pseudomonadota > Alphaproteobacteria > Rhizobiales > Xanthobacteraceae > Tardiphaga. The sequence goes on from JAPLPC010000669.1 coordinate 1,443, forward strand.
TCATCCAGCAATGCCGCGAGCGCCGCGCCGTAATGCACACCATTCGCATCGCCGCCGATGTCGACGGGGTTGCCCCCTGACCAACGATTGCCGAGGACTTCGTTGATCCCCGTACAGCTGGACGTGCCGAGATTGGCGGATATGCCCCCCAGTTCGACCAGCCGATCGATCGCCAGAATGCCGAGGCCTCCTCCGTTCGTCAGAACGGCAAGCCTGCGGCCCTGCGGCTGGGTCTTGAGTGCGAGGATGGCGGCGCAATCGAAAAGCTCGCGAAGGTCGCACACACGCAGCAGACCCGTACGGCGGAAGGCAGCGTCGTAGACTTCATCCGCCCCGGCCAACGCGCCGGTATGCGTTGCCGCCGCTTTGGCGCCCTGCGCCATCCGGCCGGCCTTGACGACCACCACGGGTTTGACGCGTGCAGCCGCGCGCGCGGCCGACAGGAACTTGCGCGCATCCGGGATCGCTTCCACGTAAAGCAGGATCGCGTGCGTGGCGGGATCAGCCGCGAAATAATCCAGGCAGTCGGCGACATCGACATCGAGTTGATCGCCGATCGATACCAGACCCGAAAAGCCCAGAGGCCTCTCGGCCGCCCAATCCACCATCGCTGCTATGATTGCGCCGGACTGCGAAATGAGCGCCAGTCCCCCCTGTCGCGGCATATGCGCGGCAAAGCTCGCATTCAGACGGCACCCGGGCGCGATCAGCCCGAAGCAATTGGGTCCGATCAGGCGCAGCCCGCCTGCACTTGCAGCGTCGATCGTCGCAGCGGACAAGGAGCCTTCGCCGTGGCCGAGCCCCGTACTGAGGATGACGGCGCCGGCCACCCCCTTTGCGACTGCCGCGGCCATGATATCGGGAACGGCGGACGCTGGCGCCGTGACCACGATGATATCGGGAACGAATGGGAGCGTGTCCAGCGAGGCGCATGTCGGATGGCCATCGATCTCGCGGTGAACCGGATTGACGATCGCGATCGGCCCCGAAAATCCGGCGTCCCGAATGTTGCGCAGCACTGCAGCCCCCAACGAAGTGGCACGTCGGCTGCCGCCGACGACAGCGAGAGATGACGGGGCGAACAGTTGGTCTAGGCGGTATGTCGACACGCGGTGTCTTTTCCCGCCTGTGCAGGCGATGGTCGATGCGCCGTGCAGCGCTTCAAGGCACGAAAGACATCTTCACGCGCAATCATGCCAAGCGGATGATGAGCGTGATCGAGAACCGGCAGACTTTTGAATCGGTGCCGCACCATGATCTGCACGACGCGGGTGAGTGCAGTATCGGGACTAACGGACACGAAGTCACGTGTCATGATCTCTTCCACCGTCGTTCCCATCAGATCGTCATAATGCGGAACGATCTGATCGGGCGCGAATGCGAACGGGCGCAGGGCATCGAATTTCGACACGATCCCGATCGCAACGCCGTCGCGCACCACCGGAAACGATTCGACGTCATCCGTCTCGAACATCCGGTGCAGGTCGCCGACCGTCATCTCCGGGGCCACGACCCTGCAGGGAGCGGTCATCACGGTTGCGACGGTCTCAGCAAGAAATTCATACATCGGCATTCTCCTGAAAACCAGGTGATGTGTGCGCATGGTCCGCTTCGCGAGAGCATAGTCGTCGCGTGAAGCACTTCATTGCGCAAAATCAAACATCGCCCATTGTCAACGCGCTCGCACTCTTGCGTTAGATCAATACGTGCAGCCGGGAAAAGGCGTTCTCTTCAGCACGACATTCATTCAGGTGCGACGCATCAGGAGCCAGGTCATGAAGACCATTCTCGCAAGCATCCCGACCGAGCGAGAGTTTCGCCCGCTGATCGATGCATCCTTGTCGCTTGCAAAGACCTTCGGCGCTCGGCTCGACGCCGTGGCCATTGGATATGAAGCGAGCACGATCGGCCTTGCCATGGATGGCGGCGCGGCAATGGCTGCGGTGTTCGAGATGGAGCGGAAGCGGGCATCGTCGCGAGCCAAGGCCGTGCTGTCGATCGTCGAGATCCAGGCCCAGCAGATCGGCGTGCCCTGCTGCTGCATGCCGATGACCGCAGCGCCGTTTGAAGCAGACATCGCGTTGAGCGCGCTCGCGCGGATGCGGGATCTGACCATCGCACTTCAGCCCGAGGCGGGCCTCGACACGTTCGACAACGCGCTTCCACAGGAGCTCCTGTTCGGTTCCGGCGGCCCCGTCCTGTTTGTCCCCTATACGCATCAAGGGCCGCTCAAGCTCGGCCGTGTCGGGATCGCGTGGGACGGAAGTCGCCTCGCTGCACGGGCGGTCCGCGATGCGCTCCCATTTCTGAACGGCGCACGCAAGATCACGATCATGACTATCAACGAGACGGAGTCACCTCATGTCTCCGCCGAGGCGCTCAAGACGTATCTGTCTGATCGACAGCTCGAGTCGACGATCATTCGCGCGACGGCAGCTCCCGCCGATATCCAGCCCACAATGCTTTCGATGGCGGCTGACGAGGGCCTCGAGCTCATTGTGATGGGTGGCTACGGCCATTCGCGGCTGAGGGAACGAATTCTTGGCGGGGTCACGCGGGAGATGTTCAACGCCATGACGATACCGACATTGATGTCGCATTGAGGCGCAGCAGACGCTCATCGTCACGTCAAACCGTCACGGTCTCAAACTGCACCGAGGAATTCCCGATGCGAGTATCATTTGTTGCGGCCTTAGGTCTGCTCGCCCTTGCTGCCGTTCGGGCCACGCCATCTCAGGCGAACATCCAGCAAGGGCGCAATCTCGCCCGCCTGTATTGCATGAAGTGCCATTCCATCGACAAGGTCGGTCCCAGCCCATTGCGGATCGCGCCGCCGTTCCGGACGTTGCATGAGCGCTATCCGATCGAGTCGTTGCAGGAAGCCTTGGCCGAAGGGATAGTCACCGGACATCCAAGCATGCCAGAGTTTCAATTCGATCCTGATCAGATCAACGACCTGCTACAGTTCCTGAAGTCGCTTGAATAGGCATCGTTCGACGCTGCCAGCGGTTCGACCTCCGCAGCGTCCAGCACCCGTCGATCCCTTCCCGCTGCACTGGAGACTGACATGCGTGCCCATCAGATCATGACCAAGAACGTCCTCACCGTGTCGCCCGTCACCTCGCTCGAAGCCGCCGCCAAGACCATGCTGACACATCGCATCAGTGGATTGCCGGTCTTGAACATGTCGGGAGAGCTCGTCGGCATTGTCTCCGAACGGGATTTTCTCCGTCGCGCCGAAATCGGCACCCAGCGGCAGCGGCCGCGCTGGCTCCAGCTGTTCACGAGCCCCGGCACTGCTGCCAGCGAATTCGTGCACGAGCGTGGGAAATTGGTCAAGGACATCATGACACTGGATCCTGTCACCGTGGACGAACAGACGCCGCTGGCCGACATCGTCGCATTGATGGAGAAGAAGCACGTCAAGCGATTTCCGGTCGTTCACGAGCGCAAGCTGGTCGGGATCATCACCCGCGCCAATCTGATGCAGGCCGTCGCAAACATGGCCCGTGACGTGCCCGACCCGACAGCGGACGACGATCACATGCGGGAACGTATCGTCCGGGTGATCGGGGCTCAGGATTGGAAGCCCATCGGCCTGCAGGTGACCGTGCGCGCCGGCATTGCACATCTGCATGGCCTCATTATCGACGAACGCGCGCGCGAGGCATCGGTCGTGGCCGCCAAGAACATCGCGGGCGTGAAAGAGGTGCACGACCATTTGTGCTTCGTCGATAGCTGGTCCGGTTTTTATCTCGAATCGCCGGAGGATGCGGGCATCGCAAGTTGAGCCAGGCTCGGCTCATATTGCCCGTCATGCGTCGCCCCGCAGCCGCGACACTGATGCTATGCGCGTTTACGGTGTTTGCGTTCATGTCATCGGCCGCGAGGGCGGACGGATATCGGGTTGCTGAGCTCTGCAACCGATCGCATCGAGATCTCATCTCGAGCTACGTCGAGGGGGCCTTGGACAATGCCGAGAGCGCTACGATGGCGATTATGGCTAACCTTCAAGGCGCACTGGAAGCAGGATCGACAGAGAGCGACGGCCTCAAGCGATCATGGAAGCTGGTGATGTCGTATTGCCCACCTTCCAGATACGCAGCCAACGAGGCCGCCGACATTCTCTGCAATTACCTGGCGGTCAATCCGCATAAACGCAAAGGCGAGAGCATTGCCTTGCTGAACGAGGCTTTGCAGATCGCGTGGCCATGCCCGGCAAATCGGACGAAGTAACGCGGGAGTCAGGCGCCGCCGATCAGGATGCCGACTGCGAGCACGATCGCGCCGCCGAGCACGATCTGGAACACCGCCTGGAGAAATGGCGTGTCCATATAGCGGGCGCGGATGAAAGCGATCGCCCAAAGCTCGAAGAACACGACGACGCCGGCGATCGCCGTTGCGATCCAGAACGCGTTGGCCCAGTGATCGGGCACTAGATAAGGAAGCGTGTGGCCGAGCCCGCCGGCTGTCGTCATGACGCCGCATGTCGTCCCGCGCAGCCACGGCGAGCCGCGCCCGGTCATCGATCCGTCGTCCGACAGAGCCTCGGCAAAGCCCATGCTAATGCCGGCGCCGATCGATGCGGCAAGGCCGACCAGAAATGTCTGCCAATTCTGGTGCGTGGCGAAGGCCGCGGCGAACAGAGGCGCGAGCGTGGAGACCGAGCCATCCATCAAGCCTGCGAGTCCGGGCTGGACATATTGCAGGACGAACATGCGATGCCGGGTCTTGTCTTCCTCCGCGCGGGCATCGGGGCTGAGAATGGTGCTGTTCAAGCGGGCGGCGAGATGCTCGTGGCCCTTTTCGAGTTCAGCGAGATCGCCGAGCAGCTTTCGCACATGGACGTCGCGGGCCTGCTCCGCAGCCTTGGCGTAGAAGCGCTCCGCCTCGAACTCCATCGTCTCCGCTTCCTTGCGGATGGTGTCGAGCGGCAGATTCTTGCTCAGCCAGATCGGGCGGCGGCGCAGAAAGCCTTTCACATGCTGCCGCCTGATCGGCGGCAGATCGGTTCCGTAACGCTGCTCAAACATCTTGAGCAGCATGTGCCGGTGCTCGCGCTCTTCTTCCGCCATCTCGACGAAGATCTTGGCCGAGCTCGGGTAACGCTCCGAGAGATCATCCGCGAAGCTCATATAGATGCGGCTATCCTCCTCCTCACTGGCAATCGCGATGGCCAAGATTTCGCGCTCGTCGAGCTCGGAAAATGCCTTCATGACAGGACCTTTTGTTTAGAATGATTCTAATAAAGCCGCAAAGCTGACCGAGTCAATTGGTTTAGGGCGCCTCGCTTGTGCCAAGCCTTGGTCGCTTCCTCACCGGCCGCCCGGCGCATCGACAACACTTGGAATCTCGTCCTTGAATATTACGCGGACTTCGGCGCCGTCGGCCGCGCGGCTACGCAATCTCATACGCTGTTCGCCGTCACCGATTTCAAACTCGGTATCTTCAACGTCGATCTCGGGCCTGGCTATGGTTTGACGCAGGCGTCGGATCGTCTGGTCGTGAAAACGATCATTGGCTATGCTTTTCCAGCGCCGGGCGGCGAGCCCAGCGCGCGCAAGCATTCGCCGACGACACCGGTCAATCCGATGTCCCGCTCCGCGTTGCGCACAACGTCCTACCAATTGCCGCGCGGGTCAGCCGGTTTCCGGAAAGATTACATGCAAGAGCGAGTCGCCCCGTCGGCCACCGGCCATGACATCAGCCTCGGTGAAGCCGTCCGCGTCTGGATAAAGATCTCGCTGCTCAGCTTCGGCGGCCCGGCCGGACAGATCGCTGTGATGCACCGCATTCTCGTCGATGAGAAGAAATGGATCTCTGAGGCCCGTTTTCTGCACGCCTTGAACTACTGCATGCTGTTGCCGGGGCCGGAGGCGCAACAACTCGCCACCTATATCGGCTGGCTTCTGCATCGCATCCCCGGCGGCATCATTGCCGGCGGGCTGTTCATCCTGCCCGGCGTCATCAGCATCATGGCGCTGAGCTATATCTATGCCGCCTATGGCAACACCGGCTACGTCAATGCCGTTTTCTATGGCCTCAAGACGGCCGTTCTGGCGATCGTCATTCAAGCCGTGATGCGGATCGGCAAACGTGCTCTACGCAACAACGCCATGCTGGCGATCGCTGCGGGGGCCTTTATCGCCATCTTCTTCTTCAACGTGCCGTTCCCCGTCATCATCGTTGCTGCCGGCGTCGCCGGCTATCTGGGCGCCACGCTCAGGTGGTCGGCATTTGCCAGCAGCGCGGGTCTGACACACGCATCGACCGGCGCCGTCGATCGCATGCTGGACGGCGCGATGCCGGACCACGTTCGCCCGGACACCGGCCGCGCATTGCGTGTCGGCGCCGTCTGGCTGTTGCTGTGGCTCGCGCCGGTCGCGGCTCTGCTCGCGATCTATGGCGGCGCCAATGTGTTCAGCCAGATCGCCGTGTTCTTCAGCAAGATGGCAATGGTGACATTCGGCGGCGCCTATGCGGTGCTCGCTTATGTGGCTCAGCAAGCGGTCGAGCACTATCATTGGGTCACGCCCCACGAAATGCTGGACGGTCTCGGCATGGCGGAAACGACCCCCGGCCCGCTTGTCATGGTGCTGCAGTTTGTCGGCTTCCTCGCCGCTTACCGCGATCCCGGATCGCTATCGCCGGCGCTGGCAGGTACGCTGGGCGGACTACTCGCAACCTGGGTGACGTTCACGCCCTGCTTCCTCTGGATCTTTCTCGGCGCTCCCTTCATCGAACAGATGAGGGACAGCAAGGCATTGGCCGGGGCGTTATCCGCCATCACGGCGGCGGTGGTCGGCGTCATCCTCAACCTGTCGATCTGGTTCGCGACGCACACGATCTTCCGGGAGGCGATGCCGATCAGAAACTGGGGGCTGTCGTTCGACATGCCCGTGCTGGCCAGTCTCGATGCAGTCGCCCTTGTCCTCTCCATTGCCGCGGCGGTCGCCGTGCTTCGCTTCAATGTCGGGATGTTTACAGTTCTCGGCGGCGCTTGCGCAGCCGGCTTGCTGTTGCGCGCGGGCGGCGTGATCTAGCCGCTGTCCACGCCGAGTGACTTGCCCTAAACGGCAACATCCGCATGAATGGGCGGGTGCGGGTCGTAACCTTCGACCTCGAAATCATCGATCCGATAATCATCGATACTCGAAGCTTTGCGCACGAGCTTCATGGATGGAAGCGGACGCGGTTCGCGCGAGATCTGCTCGCGGGCCTGGTCCAGATGATTCAAATAGAGATGCGCATCGCCGGCGACCCAGATGAGTTCGCCAGGACGAAGATCGGCTTGTTGGGCCATCATGAGCTGAAGCGCCGTCGCACCAACGAAGTTGAACGGTGCGCCGAGCAACAGATCGACGGATCGCTGGAACAGCAGGCAATTGAGCCGCCCATCGGACGTGACATGGTACTGGTAGACCATGTGACAAGGCGGCAATGCCATGCTGGACAATTCCGGCACGTTCCAGCCATGAAACAGCATTCTTCGACTTGCGGGGTTCGTCTTCAGCGTCGTGATCAACTGCGCGATCTGGTCGTGTTCGCGCCCATCGGTCCCGAGCCACCGGCGCCATTGCTTGCGATACACCGGGCCAAGCTCGCCCCATTTCTCGGCGAAGCCATCGACTTCAAGAATGCGGCGTTCGAATTCCTTGTCCGAGATGGTCTCGCCCGTTTCGACGCGATATTTGGCAAGTGGCCAGTCCGTCCAGATACGAACATTCTCGCGCAGCAATTCCTTGATGTTCGTGCCGCCGGTGAGAAACCAGAGCATCTCCTTGACGGCCGTCTTCCAGTAGACGCGCTTGGTTGTCAGGATCGGAACCGTGCCGGCAGATAGATCAAACCGGACCATGGCGCCGAACACCGAGCGCGTTCCAACCCCGGTTCTGTCGAGACGCTCATCGCCTCGTTCCAACACCAGTCTCAAAAGGTCCAGATATTGTCGTTCCGGGTGCCCTATCGTCATCGCCTATCTCCTGTAAAGGTCCGGCGAAACCAAGCTCGACCGGGATAAGCCTTTGCACCCCATTGGTGCCAAGGTCCCAAGGCGACGCCTCGCTGCTCCTTGCTGCCCTTTGGCATATATCACGCCGTCGATAACTTTAACGCCTTTTGCGGGCCCAGGCGTGGTTGCCCCCATGAACAACGCCAGACAAATCCGCGACGATCGATCATCGGCATCCGCCACAAATCGTTCCCGACCAAACCATGGCCAATACCAGGCGCGAATCGCCATGGAAGGTCGGGTGTCTCACCGCCAAAAGCAAAGGCCGGATCCTCGCGGATCCGGCCTTGCAATGAGACCGTCTGGCCCGGTCGTTTTACTGGGCGGGCTTCAGAACTGCCGACCACTTGACGACTTCGCTCTTCACCAGCGCGGCGAGCGAGGCCTGGGTACGGGCTTCCGGCTTCGGGATGTCCGAGCCGAGGTCGAGCAGGCGCTTCTTGACGTTGTCGTCATCCAGCGCCTTTGCGGCGGCGGCATTGAGCTTGGCGGTGATCGCTGCGGGCGTGCCCTTCGGCGCGAAGATCGCGTTCCAGGCCGAGGCCTGATACTTCTCGAGCCCGCCTTCCGTGGTGGTCGGGACGTCCGGCAGCGATGGATTCCGCTCCGGGGTCGCAATGGCGTAAGCCTTGATGGTGCCGCCCTTGACCTGCGGCACGGCGTTGACGATCTGGTCGCACATGTAATCGACTTGGCCGCCGACCAGTGCGTTCATGGCCGGACCCGTGCCATTGAACGGCACGCCGATCGGCTTGATACCGAGCACCGAGCTCAGCAATTCGCAGGACGAGTAGGACACCGAGCCGACGCCCGCATGCGCCATGTTCAGCTTCTCGTTATTCGCCTTCACGTAGCTGACGAATTCCTTGAGATCCTTGGCCGGAAAATCCTTCTTGGCGAGAATGAGGATCGGCGTGCCGGCGAGCAGCGCGACCGGCTCGAAATCCTTCTCCGGATGATAAGCCAGCTTCGGATACAGCGGCACGGACGCGGCATGGGTGCCCATGTGTCCGGTGATGATGGTGTAGCCGTCATTGGTCGCGCGCGCCGCGCGGGTCGCGCCGGTGGTGCCGCCGGCGCCCACCACGTTCTCGATGATGATCTGCTGGCCGAGCGTCTTCGACATGTCGGCCGCAACGATGCGCGCGATCACGTCGGTGGGGCCACCGGCCGCGAAAGGCACGATCATGGTGATGCTGCGGGTCGGATATTCCTGTGCCTGCACTGAGGTGGCAACAGCGCCGAAGCTGGCGAGTGTCGCCAGGCCGGCAATCGCCACCCTGCGGTTAAATGACTTCATTGAATGTCCCTCCCGAGATCAAAATGCCGCCGACTGGCGATTGTTGCGGGACTAATACAAGCAACGGCCCGAAGTCCATTCGACTTCGGGCCGCGGCGGAGTGACGCAGTAAACGTGACGCTTACTAACTTTCGGATTCGACGAACACTTCGTCGCGTTTCTTTCGCAGTGCAGGAAGCAGAGCCAGGATCAGCAGGAACGCCGAGATCGCCATCAGCGATGCCGACAGCGGACGGGTGAAGAACACCGTCGCATCGCCGCGGGAAATCAACAGGGCACGACGCAGGTTCTCTTCCATCAGCGGGCCGAGCACCATGCCGAGCAGCAACGGCGCCGGCTCGAAGTCGTGCTTGATCAGCCAGTAGCCGACCAGGCCGAATATGCCGGCCAGCATGACGTCCATCGGCGCGTTGTTCACCGAATAAATGCCGATGCTGCAGAACACCACGATCGACGGGAACATCAGGCGATACGGCACACGGAGTAGACGCACCCAGATGCCGACCATCGGCAGATTGATGATCAGCAGCATCAGGTTGCCGACCCACATCGAGGCGATCATGCCCCAGACAAGGTCCGGCTGCTTCTGCATGACCTGCGGTCCAGGGACGATGCCGTGAATGGTCATCGCGCCCACCATCAGCGCCATCACAGCGTTCGGCGGGATGCCGAGGGTGAGCAACGGGATGAACGAGGTCTGGGCCGCGGCGTTGTTGGCGCTTTCCGGGGCCGCGACGCCCTCGATCGCACCGCGACCGAACCGCTTCGGATCCTTCGCGAGCTTCTTTTCCAGAGTATAGGCCGCGAACGATGCAATGACGGCGCCGCCGCCGGGCAGAATGCCGAGGATCGATCCGAGCACCGTGCCGCGCAGGATCGGCATCGACGAGTCCTTAAGATCCTTCTTGGTCGGCATCAGACCAGTGACCTTGTTCTGGACCAGCTGCCGATCTTCCTCACTCCCCGTGTCCAGGTTGCGGATGATTTCCGCAAATCCGAACAAGCCCATTGCGACGGTGGCGAAGCCAAGGCCGTCGGCGAGTTCCGGGATATTGAACGACATGCGCGACGCGCCGGTTTCGATGTCCGAACCGACCATCGAGAGCAACAGTCCGAACACGATCATCGCGATCGCTTTCAGCACCGAGCCCTTGGCGAGCACGACCGCGAAGATCAGGCCGAGAACCATCAGCGAGAAGTATTCGGCTGGACCGAATGCGAGCGCGAGCTTGGTCAGCGGCGCGCCGAGAAGCGCGATCAAAACGGTAGCGACGCAGCCGGCGAAGAACGAACCGATGGCGGCGATGGCCAGTGCCGGACCGGCGCGGCCCTGCTTGGCCATCTGGAAGCCGTCGAGCGCGGTGACGACCGAGCCGGCTTCACCGGGGATGTTGACCAGGATCGACGTGGTCGAGCCGCCATACTGTGCGCCGTAATAGATGCCGGCGAGCATGATCAGCGCGCCGACCGGCGGCAGGCCGAAGGTGATCGGCAGCAGCATCGCCACGGTGGCGATGGTGCCGATGCCCGGCAACACGCCCACCAGCGTGCCGACCAGAGCACCGACCAGACACAGCAGGATGTTCATCGGGAGCGGGATGCTCATCCCGCCCAGGAACGATGGCGTCCACTGCACGAACTGGAAGACGGTCGCGAAGCCGAGACCGAGATTGGAAAAAAGATCGCCCATGATGCCCTCGTGCTCAGCGAATCAGAAAAGCCGGCCACATCTGCAGAGGCAGACCCAGCGCGTACGGGAACAGCAAGGCACAGAACGTCGTCAGACAGGCGCCCACGATGGCCGTTTCGAGCCAACGCGTCTCGGCCGAACCGAGCGCCGCGATCATGAAGCTCGACATCGCCGAAAACACCATGCCCATCGGACGGATACACAGAGCGAACGAGGCGATCGCAAGGATGACGAAGACCGGGCCACGCCAGTGGAATTTCTGAAGCGCTTCGCCTTCGGTGAAGATGCCGACGAAGGTCACGCCGGCGCCCAGGCCGAGCAGCAGAATGCCGAACATCCGCGGCGCGGTACCTGCGCCGAACGAGAATCCATGCATGCCCTGCAGATCACTCGATGCCCACAGCGCAAATGCAGCAATTGCCATAAGGGCAATGCCGCCGACGAAATCTTGCGGGCCTTTGACCCAGCTCGGCAAGATCGATTTCTCCGGCGCGTGGCTCGGCGCATCACTCATTGGTACGTCCCTCTAGTCACGAGCTTATAGCCCAGTCGTTGTAGCTACAGCCTTACAGCTCAAGTCAATCGGGGCCGCTCAGCGACCCCGATAGCGGACTTGCTAGCCATTTTCATCAGAGAATGCCAGCGAAACCAAGTATTCCGCCGACGACTAACAACCATAGCGGGTTGAGCCGCGTTGCAAAGGCCAGAACGGCTGCAACCGCGGTGACGGAATATGCTGCAATGGAAGTGTCTGCGGTCATCAGGACGACCGTGCCACTCGCGGCCATTAGACCAATGGATAATGGGACAAGTGCCGCCTGCACAATTTCCGGCCAGGTGGCGTGCGTCGATCGCGCCAGCAATCGGCTGACATAATAGGCGACGATCGCGGTCGGGCCGCACATGGACAGTGTCGCGATCAAAGCACCTAGGACACCCGCGACCTGATAGCCGATCAGCGTGACGATGAGAACGTTGGGGCCCGGCGACAGCTGCGAGATCGCGAAAACATCGGCAAATTGCTTGTCCGTCAGCCAATGATTGACGTCTACCGCAATGCGGTGAATCTCCGGGATCGCCGAATTGGCACCGCCCACAGCGAATAGAGACATCAAGCCGAAGGTCCAGGCGATCGTCCAGAGCTTATCCAATCCGCCTTCGCTCACGCCCTGCTCCAGCGTCTCTTCAACACGGTGAGCAGGATGCTGACCGGGATCGACACCAGCAGCACGGTCGGCAACGGCCAGCGGATCAGGCCGATGGCGACGAACACGGCCAGCATCATGAGCAGCCCCAGCGGTTCGCGCTTCTTCAGCAAAGGCAGCATCATCCGCGCGATCACGGCGAACAGCAGCCCCACCGCAACGCATGAGATGCCCGCCAGTGTG
>JAPLPC010000577.1 GCA_026400425.1 Hyphomicrobiales bacterium
AATCCGGCCGCCGACGTCGCCGTCGCTTCCAATCCGGAATTCCTGCGCGAAGGCGCCGCCATCCGCGACTTCAAGCATCGCGACCGCATCGTGGTCGGCACCGAGGACGATCGCGCACAAAAGGTGGTCGCGGAGATCTATCGCCCGCTTTACCTGAACCAGGCGCCGATCATGTATACCGGCCGCCGCACCGCCGAACTGATCAAATACGCCGCCAATGCGTTTCTCGCGACCAAGATCACCTTCATCAACGAGATCGCCGATCTCGCCGAGCGCACCGGCGCCGACGTGCAGGACGTCGCCCGCGGCATCGGCCTCGACAACCGTATCGGCGCAAAATTCCTGCATGCAGGCCCCGGCTTCGGCGGCTCCTGCTTCCCGAAGGATACCCGCGCGCTGGTGAAGACCGGCCAGGACTATGAGGCGCCGCTGCGCATCGTCGAAGCCGTGCTCACCGTCAATGACAACCGCAAGCGCGCGATGGCGCGCAAAGTGCAGCATGCCCTCGGCGGCAGCCTGCGCGGCAAGACCGTCGGCGTGCTCGGCCTCACCTTCAAACCGAACACCGATGACATGCGCGAGGCGCCGTCGATCCCCCTGATCACCGCGTTGCAGGACATGGGCGCGACCGTACAGGCCTATGATCCCGTCGGCATGGAGCAGGCCAAGACCGAGCTGCCATCCACCGTCATCTATTGCGACGACGCCTATGCCTGCGCCACGGGCGCCGACGCGCTCGTCATCGTGACCGAGTGGGAGCAATTCCGTGCGCTCGATCTGGCGCAGATCAGGGCGAAGATGAAACAGCCGGTGATCGTCGATCTGCGCAACGTGTATCGACCGGAGGACATGGCGAAGGCGGGCTTCATCTATGAAAGCGTGGGGCGCGGGAAGAATTAGTTAAGCACGGCCACAGGGCAGACGAGGCGCATCGACTGCCTTGCGCAGGACCGCATGCCACGCGTCAGTCAACCACCGCGCCAGCGGATGACCTCCGATATCAGACTGCAAAACTCAGCTCGGACATCGACACCCGGTTCTGAACGCTGGGGCGCTGCTGCATGCGGTCATACCAGGCAGACAGCGCATGACATTCGTCGGGCACCGGCAGCTTGACGAGATTCGCAAAGATCATGCCGCCGATCAATGTGATGTCGGCCATCGAGAAAGACTCTCCGGCCACGAAGGCCTGTGTGCCCAGTACGGCATCAAAGTAATGCATGCCGCGCAGCGCTTTGTCGCGCTGACGCAAACCCCATTCAGAGTTCTGGTAGAGTTCGACGTCCGGCCCCAGTCCCGGCGTCGCGTGGTGAAAGTAGACGCTGACGGCATCCAGCAACTCAAGCTCGGCGCGCTTGCTCATCATGTGGATTACGCCCTTGTCACGCGGCGTGCTGCCGGTGAGCGTAGGCAATCCGTCCAGCGCATCGAGATATTCGGTGATCGCCGTGCATTCGCCGATGAATGTGCCGTCCGGGATCTGCAGCACCGGCAATGTGCCCGAATAGTTTCTGGCAAGAAATTCCGGGCGCTTGTGCTCGCCCTTCCAAAGATCGACGGACACGAAATTCACCCGCGATCGCATGTTCAGCTCTGCCAGCGCAATGCGGACTCGGGCCGGATAGGGACCGGTGGCCCAGTCGAAAATGGTCAGGTCGGCAGTTGAAGTGTGACTATCCGAGATCTGCATCATAGCGCCCTACCTATCAGTTGGTTGGCTTTTAGCGCTTCCCTTGCGAGGCGTCAAAGCCTATCTATCACTTGGTAGGCAAATCTGAGTTCAACCCAGAATGAGCGTCAATTCGAAGGAAGCCATCCTCGCAGCCGCCCGTCGAGCAGCGCAGGCCCATGGCTATAACGGCCTGAATTTTCGCGATCTCGCGACCGAGGTCGGCATCAAGGCCGCCAGCATCTATCACTACTTTCCCAGCAAGGCCGATCTCGGCGCCGCCGTCGCCCGGCGCTACTGGGAGGATACGGCCGCGGTGCTGGACGCGCTTTCGACGGAAGCCGATACGCCGGGTGCCGCACTCCGTCGCTATCCGGAGACGTTTCGCAGGGCGCTGACACTGGACAATCGGATCTGCCTCGCCAGCTTCATGGCCATGGAATATGACGATCTGCCGGATACGGTGAAGAGAGAAGTGCAAACCTTTACCGAGGTCAATGTGAGCTGGCTGAGCCAAGCTCTGACCGCCGCTTCTATCGTCAGCGCCGAACAGGCCGAGCCAAGGGCGCACGCGATCTTTGCCGCCGTCGCCGGTGCACAACTGATGGCCAGAGGCCGCGGCGATGTCGCTCTCTATGATGCCTTGATCGACAACTACCGCGCAGCCGGCCTGCTGCCGCGATAGATCAGCGGCATCTCTCCTTGCGGCCAAGCCAAGCCGCGTGCCGGACAGCGAGAAGCGATGCCGTGCCTTCTCGTGGCCGCATCCATCTGGAGAACGTGTGCTCCGCATCCCTCGAGCGTATCATCACCGCGATGGCGGTTTCCAATGAAGAATAGTCGCGAGAGATTTGGAATTTCGCGCGCCGGGCGCACACGACCGCGCATGATTGCCGGAACCCTGCGCCGGATCCCGCGCAGGGAACTCATATGTCGATGGAACTACAACTCGTTAGTCCGAGCAGACCTTTGGACTAACCAAAGGGAGTTTCTGTTTACTAACAATAGAAGAAATCCTGTCGCAAATACCGGCGTATACGAAGCATGAGCCTGCGGCAGCTTAACTAGGCGTGTGGATGGACACGCCAGATGCTGCAAATAAAGACGTTCGTAAATTGGATGACTCTCCGGGGCGTTCCAGCTGAACTCGCGGTGGCTCAGTTCCGGGAACTGCGAAAGCAGGTTCCGCTTCTTTACCCCCTCCTCAGTGTCAACGCGGTCGCGGTTGCCTACACGCATTTTCGGCTTGCTCCCGATTGGATGACCATCTGGATTCCGCTCATGCTGGTTGGCGTGAGCGTCATTCGCATGATCGCCTGGCTTGGTCAGCGCGCGTCGCCGATATCTACAAACGAAGCGCTCCATCAACTGCGGCGAACGACGATCGTCGGCTCGGCTCTCGCGATCGCTTACATCTCATGGGCACTCAACCTCAGTCAGTACGGTGGTGACCACGAACAAGCGCATGTCGCTATTTTCATCGCCATCACCGTCATCGGATGCATCTTCTGTCTGATGCCGCTGCCACAAGCTGCGCTGGCAGTCACCGGGATCGTGATCACGCCGTCGCTCTATTACTACCTCTCAATAGGCGACACCGTATACGCGGCCATCGGCATCAATATGGCTCTGGTCACCATCGTCATCATCAGAGTGGTCATCATAGGCTACAGCGCTTTCGTGCGGCTCGTTCGCGCACGAAGCGAACTGGACCGACTGAATCGCGAAGTTACGCTGCTCGCTAATACGGACCCTTTGACAGCTATTCCGAACCGACGTCGTTTCTTCGCAGAACTAGCTCGCTCTATAGACACCGCCAAGCATGATGGGTCCGACTTCGCCGTAGGCGTCATCGATCTCGACCGCTTCAAATCGGTCAACGACACGATGGGCCATCTGTTCGGCGACAAGTTGCTCCAAGCTGCGGCGGAGCGTCTTCAAACGGTCTTTCAAACCGATGGCCTTTTCGCGCGCCTCGGAGGTGACGAGTTTGCTTTTCAGATCTCGGCTGGTGTTGAAGAAGCCACAACACTGGCAAACAAACTCTGCGCGGAACTCTCAAGGCCTTACTTGTTGGGTGACAAAACTGTCTCCGTAGGCGCGACATGTGGTTTGGCTATGTTTTCTGTGGTGGGTGAGAGTGCCTCGATCTACGATGCCGCCGATTATGCGCTTTACAATGGCAAGTCCGACCGACGTGGATTTACGACGTTATACGCAGCGGAGCATGAGGAACGGATACGCGCGGAGCGCGCCATAGAATCCGCGCTGCAGAGCGCCGATCTGGAAAACGAGATGTGCATCCATTTCCAACCGCTCGTCGGTCAGGATGGACACGCCTTCGCGGTAGAAGCGCTGGCGAGGTGGACGAGTCCGACGATAGGCCCGGTCAGGCCAGACATCTTCA
>JAPLPC010000297.1:0-2807 GCA_026400425.1 Hyphomicrobiales bacterium
CAAACCTGAAGCGTCGCGGTCGCTCGAAATGTCGGTGATGCCCTCGACGGTTTCAAACCGCTTGGCGACAATGGGCGCCCACTTCGCCAGCAGGCTCAGATCTGAGCTGATGAGCGTGTACTGATAATTGGAATCGCTCTGGCGTCCGCCTGCCCGCAGATCCTGCGCAGCGAACATGAACAGCCGAATTCCCGGCAGCGCGCTCAGCTGCGGTCTGATCCGGTTTATGACGTCATTGGTGGAAGAACCGTTGCTGCGTTCCTCCGGCGGCTTCAGCGCGATGAACATGGTACCACGATTGGCGCCGCCACCGCCCGGCCCGCCGGAGCCGCCCAGCGACGAGCCGATGCTGGCGACATCGGGATCCGACAGCACGATGTCGGCGACCTTCTGCTGCAGCGCCAGCATCGCCTGGAACGAGACGTCCGCCGATGCACGCGTCGCGCCAATGACGAAGCCGCTGTCGTCCTCCGGAAAGAAGCCCTTGGGCGTCTTGATGTAGAGCGTCACTGTCAGCGCGATGGTGGCGAAAAACACCAGCAGCGTCATGAACGGAAATTCCAGCACAACTTGCAGCGTCCGCTCATAGAAAGCGATCACCCGTGTCAATACGCCTTCGACAATGCGGTCGAACCGGGTTTCGGTCGATGAGGTGGTGGCGCGGATGTAGTGCGCGCAGATCATCGGCGTGACCGTGAGCGACACCAGCGTCGAGACCACGATCGAGAATGTCAGCGTCAGCGAGAATTCGCGCAACAGCCGGCCGACCAGGCCATCCATGAACAGCAACGGAATGAAGGCCGCGATCAGCGACAGGCTGATCGAGACCACGGTGAAGCCAATCTGCCTGGCGCCCTCCAGGGCCGCCCGCATCGGCGTCATGCCCTCTTCCAGGTTGCGATACATGTTCTCGATCATGACGATGGCATCGTCGACCACGAAACCGACCGAGATCGCCAGAGCCATCAGCGACAGATTGTTGATCGAGAAGCCGGCCAGCCACATGCCCGCCAGCGTGCCCGCCAATGCCAGCGGCACCGAAATGCCGGCCGCGATGGTCGGCACGCCGCGGCGGACGAACACGAACACCACGCCCATGACGAGAACCGCGGTGGCGAACAGCGTCCATTCCATATCCTCGACCGACGCGCGGATGGTCCCGGTACGGTCGGTCAGCACGGATACGTCGATGCCGGCCGGAATCCACTGCTTGAGATCGGGGATCAGGGCTTTGACGCGATCGACGGTGTCGATGACGTTGGCATTGCCCTGCTTGGTGATCTGGATCAGCACCGCCGGTTGTTTGTTGAACCAGGCAACGGAGCGGCTGTTGCGGGTGGCGTCCTGGACGTCGGCCACGTCCGACAGCCGCAGGAAATTGCCGTTGTTGCTCTTGATGATGATCTCGCGGAATTCTTCCGCCGTCCGCATCTGCGGATTCATCGAGATGGTTTCGCTTTGCCGCAGTCCCTGGAAGATGCCGACAGGACCGAGCGGGTTCGCGTTGACGATGGCGGTGCGGACATCGTCAGTCGAAATGCCGGCCGTCGAGAGCGCGACCGGATTGAGCTGAATGCGCACGGCCGGCTGATCCGCGCCGCTGGTGGTCACCTCACCCACGCCTGGCACTTGGGCGATCCGCTGCACGATCACCGTGTCGGCAACGTCATACAGGGCTGCAGCCGACATCGTCTTCGATGTCAGCGCCAAAATGAACACGGGAGCGGCGGAGGGATTCGCCTTCCGGAAGGTCGGCATGGTCGGCAGATCGGTCGGCAAATCCGCCATCGATGCGTTGATCGCCGCCTGAACGTCACGCGCGGCGCGATCGACGTCGCGACCGATGGCGAATTGCAACATGATGCGCACCGAGCCGAGCGAACTGGTCGAGGTGATCTGTTCGAGCCCGGAAATGATGCCGAGCCGCCGCTCCAGCGGGGCCGCCACGGTCGATGCCATGGTCGCCGGATCAGCACCCGGGCGCGATGCCTGCACGAACACCATCGGGAAATCGACGTTCGGTGTCGCTGCTACGGGCAGGATGCCGTAGGCGACCACCCCGAGCAGGAACAGGCCGATGGCCAGCAGCGTGGTGCCGACCGGCCGTCTGATGAAGGGCTCGGAGATCGGGATCGCCACTACGGCGGCCCTCCTGCTCCGGCCGGTCCCGGTGCTCCGGCGACGCGGGGTGCCTTGCGGCGAAAGCGGAGGCTCACGCGGTCGAGTGCCAGATAGATCACCGGCGTCGTGTACAAGGTCAGCAACTGGCTCAGCACCAGGCCGCCGATGATGGAGACCCCGAGCGGAAAGCGCAACTCGGAGCCGGTGCCGCTTTCGAGCGCCAGCGGCAACGCGCCGAACAAGGCGGCGAGCGTCGTCATCATGATCGGGCGGAAACGCAACAGGCAGGCTTCGATGATCGCCGCCTCCGGCGCCATGCCGCGCTCGCGCTCCGCATCGAGCGCAAAGTCGATCATCATGATGGCGTTCTTCTTCACGATGCCCATCAGCAGGATGATGCCGATCAGGCCGATCACCGACAGATCCTGGCCACACAGCATGAGCGCGAGAATGGCGCCGACACCGGCGGAGGGCAGCGTCGAGAGAATGGTGATCGGATGGATGTAGCTCTCATAGAGCACGCCCAGCACGATATAAATCGTGACGATGGCGGCGAGGATCAGCCAAGGCTGCCCGGCCAGCGACTTGGAGAATTCCGCCGCGTCGCCGGAGAACATGCCGGCAATGCTGGTCGGCATGCCGATCCGCGTCTCGATTTTCTTCACTTCCTCGACGGCTTGGCCGAG
>JAPLPC010000297.1:2848-8190 GCA_026400425.1 Hyphomicrobiales bacterium
CTGAGAGAGACCGCCGGAAATTGCGCCTGATGCGAGATGGCCAGCGGCGCCGTCGTCCGCGTCAGGGTCGCCACAGCCGACAGCGGAACCTGCGCATTGCCGGAGCTGTTGCTCGTGCCAGAACTCGTGCCGCTGCTGTTACTGGCGCCGGGCAGATACAGTTTCGACAGCACGCCGGGATCGCGCTGCTGCTCCGGCAGCGCTTCGAGCACCACGCGATACTGGTTCGACTGGCCGTAGATCGTGGAAATCTGCCGCTGCGCGAAAGCATCGTTCAACGTGTCGTTGATGGCCTGCAGGCTGACGCCGAGTTGGCCGGCGCGTTGCCGGTCGATGTCGAGCGAAGCCCGCAGGCCTCCAACCGCCGCTTCCGACGACACGTCGCGGAACATCGGATCACTGCGCAATTCCTTGACGAGGCGCTGCGACCATTGCGTCACTTCCGCCGCGTCGGTTCCCGTCAGCGTATACTGATACTGCGAGCGGCTTGCCGAGGTGCTGATCTGGATATCCTGCACGGGCTGAAAATAGACGGTCATGCCGGGGATCGATGCCACCCGCTGCTTGAGCCGTTCGATGACCTTGACGATATTGTCATTGCGCTCGCCGAGCGGCTTCAGCGTCATCACCAGGCGTCCGACATTGGTGGTCGGATTGACCGTTCCGCCGCCGATCACCGAGACCACGCCGACCACATCCGGATCGGCCTGGATCGCCGCTGCCGCAGCGCCTTGCCGGCTCTGCATCTCCGCAAACGAGACGTCCGGGCCGGCCTCCGTCACGGCGGTGATCGAGGCGGTGTCCTGCAGCGGCAGGAACCCTTTAGGGGCGATCACGTAGAGCCCGAGCGTGGCGGCGACGGTCAGAAACGTGACCACCAGCGTCGCGGGCTGGTGCTTCATCACCCACAGCAGCGTGCGGTGATAGAACGCCACCATGCGATCGATCCCGCTGCTGATGGTGGCGAGCCCCGGCACCTGCCACTCGTCGTGCATGTTCTTCAAAAGCCGCGAGCACATCATCGGCGTCAGCGTCAACGACACGACCGCCGACATCACCACGGCGATCGTCAGCGTCAGCGCGAATTCGCGGAACATGCGGCCGACCAGACCGGACATGAAGAGCAGCGGAATGAACACGGCGATCAGCGAGACGGTGAGCGAGATCACGGTAAAGCCGATCTCGCTGGCGCCCTTCAGCGCCGCTTCCATCGGGCTCTCGCCCTCCTCCATGTGACGTACGATGTTTTCGATCATCACGATGGCATCGTCGACCACAAAGCCCGTGCCGATGGTGAGCGCCATCAGCGACAGATTGTCGAGACTGAATCCCGCGAAATACATCACGCCGAAGGAGGTGATCAGGGACAGCGGCAAAGCCACGCCGGCGATCAAGGTGGCGCGCAGCGAGCGCAGGAAAACCAGCACCACCAGCGTCACCAGAACGACGGCAAGCACCAGCGTGAACTGCACGTCATGCACCGAGGCCCGGATCGTCACCGTGCGGTCGCTGACGATGGTGAGCTTGACGCCCGCCGGCATCAGACGCTGCACCTTCGGGATCTCCTCGCGGATTTGCCTGACCACCTCGATCACATTGGCGCCGGGCTGGCGCTGGATCTCGATGATCACGGCCGGTGTGTTCTGGTACCAGCCGCCGGTGCGATTGTTCTCCAGACCATCGACGATCCGGGCCACGTCGCCAATGGTGACCGGCGCACCGTTGCGATAGGCGATGATGATCGGTTTATAGGCCTCGGCGACGACGATCTGATCGTTGGACGCGATCGTATAGGCCTGTTGCGGACCGTCGAGCGAGCCCTTGGGGCCGGAGACATTGGCGCCGGCGATGGCCGTGCGCAGGTCTTCCATCGAAATGCCATAGGCCGCCAGCCTGGCGAGATCGGCCTGCACCCGGATCGCCGGTTTAAGACCGCCGAGCACGCCGACCTTGCCGACGCCGGAGATCTGGCTGAGGCGCTGACCGAGCAACGTGTCCGACAGGTCGCTCATGGCCCGCAGCGATATCGTGTCGGAGGTCAGCGCCAGCGTCATCACCGGCGCATCCGCCGGATTCACTTTCGCATAGACCGGTGGATACGGCAGATTGCGCGGCAGCACGCCGGCCGCGGCATTGATCGCCGCCTGCACGTCCTGTGTGGCGCCATCGATATCGCGATTGAGATCGAACTGCAGCGATATCTGGCTGACGCCATAGGAACTGGTCGATGTCATCGATACCAGCGACGGGATCTGCCCGAGTTGCCGCTCCAGTGGTGCTGTGATCAGCGATGCCGTGACTTCGGGGCTGGCGCCCGGCAGTTGCGTCGAGACCTGCACGGTCGGGAAATCGACCTGCGGCAACGCCGAGACCGGCAATGCAAAGTAGCCGAGCAGGCCGCCGATCAACAACGCCACACCGATCAGGGACGTCGCAACCGGCCGGCGGATAAAGGGTTCCGAACCCGGCAGCGGGTGCGGTCTGCCCCATCGGCGCCGACGGATTGCCGTCGCTGCCGCGCTGCTGGCCCTGGCCGCGCTTGCTGCGGCGCTCGCCGGCATCATTGCCTTTGCTACCGCCACGCTTGCGCGGCGCCAGATCGGCGGTCGGCTCGCCCGTATCGGTGCCGATGCTGACCTTCGCGCCATCGGACAGGTTGGCGAACCCGGTCGTCACCACGCGATCGGAGGCCGACAGGCCCTTGGCGATCACAGCCGAGAGCTCGTTCTGCTGCGTCACCGTCACCGGCACGGCTTTGGCCACGTCGTCGTCGCCAACCACATAGCTGAACGTCCCGGCCGGGCCGCGCTGCACGGCCGATGTCGGCACCACCAAGGCATCCTTCAACGTATCGACCTTGAGACGGACATTGACGAACTGACCGGGCCAGAGCTGGTATTTCGGGTTCGGGAACTCGGCCTTCAGCTTCACCGTGCCGGTGGTCTGGTCGACCTGGTTGTCGATGCCGGTCAACGTTCCCGTATCGACCACCGTCACACCGTCATTGCCGAACACATCGACGGACAACGTACCCTTGGCAGCGGCCGCATTGGCGCGGGTGATCTGCTGCTGCGGCAGGCTGAACAGCACGGCGATCGGCTGAATCTGGGTGATCACCACCAGACCGGTGGTGTCCGAGGAGCGGATGATGTTGCCCTGATCGACCTGACGCAAACCCGCTCGGCCCGACAGCGGCGCGATGATTTTGGTATAACTCAGCGTCGCCTGGGCATTATCGATGGCGGCCTGGTCGGCTTGTACAAGCGCTTCCTGCTGGGCGACCAAAGCACGCTGGGTATCGGCCTGCTGTTTCGAGCCTGCATTGGACTGTGCCAGTTGCTGATAACGGACAAGATCGAGCCGCGTATTGGCCAGCGTTGCTTCGTCCTGCGCCTTCTTGGCGACAGCCTGATCATACAGCGCCTTGTAGAGCACGGGATCGATCTCGGCGAGCACGTCGCCGGCCTTGACGTCCTGGCCTTCCTTGAAGTTGACCTTGATCAGCTTGCCATCGACCTGCGCACGCACGGTCACGTTATTCAGCGCACGCACGGCGCCGACGCCGTCGAGATAGACCGGGACGTCCTCGATCCTGGGCGATGCCGCCAGCACAGGCACGGTCGCCATGTCCGGCCGTGCGCCGCGGCGGCGGGAGGTGTCGCCGGTCTGGCTCTGCTGCATCGAATGCCAGCCGATATAGCCAAGACCGCCGAGGATCAGCAGCGTCACGGCAATCGAGACCGTGCGCCGGCGGGCTTTGCCGGCCACCCTGGCAACGCCGTCATTGGCAGCCTTCATGTCCGGCTTAAAGAGCATCGACGGGTCTTTCCATTTTCGGCTCCCAGCCGCCGCCGAGCGCCTGATACAGGCTGATGATGGCCTGCAGCCGCGCCAATTGCGCCTGTGACAGGGTGTCCTCGGCCTGGAACAGCGTCAGCTGGGTGTTTAGCACAGTTACGATATCCGCGGTCCCGGCCCGTAATTGCTGTTCGGACAGTTCGAACGCGCGACGCGAAGCCCGGATCACCTCGCGCTGCAGCCGCAGCCTTTCGTTGGCCTGGCGGATTGCCACCAGCGCATTATCGACGTCGGCGAAGGCCGAAACGACCGTCTTGCGGTAGGTCTGCAGCAATTCGTCCTGCTGGGCCTGCGTCAGCTCGAAATTGCCGCGGATGAGGCCGCCGTCGAAGATCGGCTGCGTCAGGCCCCCCACAAGGCTGAAAAAGGCGGCGTTCGGGTTGAACAGGGCCACCAGCGCCGAACTTTGATAGCCACCCGAACCGGTCAACGAGATGGTCGGAAAGAATTGCGCCCGGGCGCTGCCGACATTGGCGGTTGCCGCGGCCAGCCGTGATTCCTGGCGGCGGATGTCCGGGCGTTGGGTGAGCAGATCGGACGGGATGCCCGGCGTCACCCGCGGCGCGGCGATCCCGTTGAGCGAACCGCCCACCACCCGAACGCTTTCGGGCGGCCGGGACACCAGCGTAGCCAGCGCATTGACGTTCTGCGCCAGCGTGGTGCGCAGCGGTGGCACGGCGGCGCGCTGGTTGGCAAGAATGCTCTCCTGCTGGGCGACGTCGAGTTCGGTCCCCGTCCCCGCGCTGAACCGCTGCCTGATGGCATCGAGAATGCGCTGCGCGCTGGCGATGTTGCGCTCCGCAGTGCGGATACGATCTTGCGACGTCAGCACCTGGAAATACGCGTTGGCGACCGCAGCAAGCGAGGTCAGCACGACCGTCTCGCGATCGAAGCGGCTGGCATTGGCCGACTCTTCGGCTGCAAGCGCGGCGTCGCGATTCTTGCCCCAGAAGTCGAGCTGGTAGCTTGCCGACAGCGAGGCGGAATAGTTGGTGACCTCGCGGCCGCTGATCGATAGCCCGCTATTGCTGGACCCCGATGTACGCGAATACGACTCCTGCCCGCCCGCACTCAAACTTGGCAGCAAGGCAGCACCGGTGATTCGTGCCTGCGCGTCGGCCTGCCTGATTCGAGAGGCGGCGGCGGCGATATCCAGATTGACGGTCTGGGCTTCCTCCATGAGCTGGGTAAGCTCCCTGGAACGGAATCCACGCCACCAATCGAGCGAGGGCGTCGCTGCCTGCGGTTTCGCGGTCCTGGCTTCCTGATAGCCGGGCGGAATATCGAGCGCCGGATTCGGGATGTCGGAGGTCAGCATGCAACCCGCGGATGACGCAGCTATCATCAGCGTAGCAAGGCTGCGGCCGATGATTCGCAGTGAAAGCCCGCTCACTTCCGCATCACGTGGGCGCGCAGAACGGCCTTCCTGCCGATTGCAGGGGATTCGAGCGGTGAGAAAGGCTGATTGGGACACGTTGACCGGG
>JAPLPC010000297.1:8202-10800 GCA_026400425.1 Hyphomicrobiales bacterium
CCGCCAACCGATGCGGCGGACAGTGTTCTTCGATGTCTAAACATGCAAGCTTGCTCGTGCGCTGGATGCTCCGAACGGCACCATTCGCATGGAATGCCTATTCCACCCGACTAATTTCATCTGAAGCCGACATCACGCCCTTTGCCAGCTTACGAAGATTTCATGTGTCCAGACATTGCTGCTGCAATCCCCACCGATCTCTCATGTTCCGCCGCTGAAACTCCGGGTCGATTTCGTCCGTAGCTGGCTTATCATTTAACCGCCTTGGGGGGGACCTTTGGAATGCGCATCGCAGTGATCGGTACGGGAATAGCCGGCAACGCCGCAGCCTGGGCATTGTCGCAACGCTATCCCGTCACGGTCTATGACCGCGAATTGCGCGCCGGCGGCCACAGCCACACCGTCACGATCGATTACGACGGTCGACAGATAGCCGTCGATATCGGCTTTATCGTGTTCAACGAGGTCAATTATCCCGACCTGACCGCCCTCTACGCACATCTCGGCGTCGAGACTATCGACAGCTGCATGAGCTTTGCGGTCAGTGCCGATGCCGGTCGCTTCGAATGGAAGGGCGGCGGCAGCAATTGGGCGGAGACCGCGCGCGGGTTGTTCGCGCAGAAGCGCAACCTGCTGTCACCGTCCTATCTGCGGATGCTGCGCGACATCCTCACCTTCAACGAGCACAGCGTGAAGGACCGGGCCGCGGGTCTGCTCGGCACGATGACCCTCGGCGACTATTTTCGCTGGCGCAAATTCGCGCCACGTCTGCTCACCGATTATCTCGCCCCGATGGGAGCCGCGATCTGGTCCGCGCCTGCGGAGCACATGCTCGACTTTCCGGCGGAAAATTTCGTCGCCTTCTTCAGCAATCATCGCCTCTTGCAATACGACCGTCCGGTCTGGCGGACGGTCAAAGGCGGCAGCCGCAATTACGTCGAGAAGCTGACCGCCGGGTTCGGTGATCACCTCCGTCTCGGTTGCGCGGTCACCGCCATCGAGCGTAACGCCCGTGGCGTGACCGTCCATGACAGCCATGGTCATCACGAAGTCTATGATCATGTCATTGTCGCCACCCACAGCGATCAGGCGCTTGCATTGCTGGCTGATCCAAGCCCGGAAGAGACCTCGGTGCTCGGCGATATCGCCTATTCGCCGAACGTCGTCTATTTGCATCGCGACCTCCGGCTGATGCCGAAGCGGAAGAACGCCTGGGCGTCGTGGAATTTCCTGCGCTGGAAGCGCGACGGCAGCCCGGTCAACGACGTGGCGGTGACCTACTGGATGAACCAGTTGCAGGACATCCCGGACGACAAGCCGCTGTTCGTTAGCCTCAACCCGCCTTTCGCGCCGGATCCGTCGCTGACTTTCGGTCGTTACATGTGCGAGCATCCGCAGTATGATGCGAAGGCGTTTGCAGCACAGAAGCGCCTGCCGGATATTCAGGGCCAGCGACATACGTGGTTCTGCGGCGCATGGACTGGTTACGGATTTCATGAGGACGGCCTGCGCTCAGGCCTCGCCGTCGCAGAAGCGCTTGGCGCAACGGTGCCATGGCGGACGGCGGCAGCGGAACTGGCAGAGGCTGCGGAATAGCGATGGGCAGCGACTTTAGCAGAGCGACGGCACCGGCGGCGCTGTATTTCGGCGACGTGATGCATGCGCGACTGAAGCCGATGGGTCATCGCTTCAGTTATCGCGTCATGAGCCTGCTGATCGATCTCGGCCGCCTAGATGAGGCCGACAAGGCCTCAAAGCTGTTCGGCGTCAACCGCACGGCCCTCTACAGCTTTAACGAAAAAGATCACGGCGCGCGCGACGGCTCGTCGCTGCACGCCTACGCGCTGGATTGCGCCGCGGCGCATGGCATCGATCTGGCCGGAGGGCGCGTCGAGCTGCTCTGCTATCCGCGGCTGCTCGGCTACACATTCAATCCGCTTTCGGTATATTTCTGCTATCGCGTCGATGGAAAGCTGGCGCTGCTTATCTACGAAGTGCGCAACACCTTCGGCGATATCCACTCTTACGTTCTACCGATCGCCGACGGCGAACACACCGATGCCGGCATCCGCCAGATGCAGGACAAACTGTTTTACGTCTCGCCGTTCATCGAGACGGCCATGCGTTATCATTTTCGCGTCTCGCCCCCGGGCGACGAGGTGAAACTGCGGATCCTCGAGACGGATGTGGACGGCCCGTTGCTGGCCGCGACGTTCCATGGCCGATACAAAGCGCTGACGTCGCGCGCGCTGTTGCGGTCTTTCTTCGGGCTGCCGCTGGTGACCTTCAAGATCATGGCGGCAATTCACTGGGAAGCCCTGCGGTTATGGTTCAAAGGCGCGCGTCTGGTGCCGAGATCGTCCGGCGATGGCGGAAATACCGGCTTGGCGAGTGAACACAGCCGCGCTTATATTTCCGCAAAGTCATCGGCCCGTTGAGCGTTACCGCAACGCACAACGCCTATCTTCGTCGACGGATGCGTATGTCTCATCTCACCTTCTCAGCGCCTGAAAGCGTCACCCCGGAAAACGCCGGGCGCCTATTGGCGGACCTGCCGAGGATCGTGCGCATGGCACTCGGTTTCGGCGCTCATCTGAC
>JAPLPC010000567.1 GCA_026400425.1 Hyphomicrobiales bacterium
GTCGCGCAGCACATATTCGAACTTCGGCCCGTAGAACGCGCCTTCGCCCGGCGAGATCTCGGTCTTGATACGACCGCCCGACTGCGCCTCGATGGCCGACAGCACGGTGGCCATCACGCGCTCGGCGTGATCCCACATCTCATCGGTGCCGACGCGCTTCTCCGGCCGCGTCGAGAGTTTCACCACGATGTCGCCGAAGTCGAAATCGGTATAGGTCGACAGGATCAGGTCGTTGATCTTGAGACACTCGTCGGCCAGTTGCTCCTCGGTGCAGAACACATGGGCGTCGTCCTGGGTGAAGCCGCGCACGCGCATCAAGCCGTGCATGGCGCCCGAGGCTTCATAGCGATGCACCACGCCGAATTCGGCGAGGCGCAGCGGCAGGTCGCGATAGCTCTTCAGGCCGTGTTTGAAGATCTGCACATGGCCGGGGCAATTCATCGGCTTCAGCGCGAACCAGCGCTTGTCCTCAGCCTCGTCGCCGGCCGACTGCGCCGCGAACATGTTTTCGCGATACCAGCCCCAATGGCCCGAGGTCTCCCACAAGCTCTTGTCGAGGATCTGCGGCGCGTTGACCTCATCATAGTCGCCCGCCAGGCGGCGACGCATGTAGGCGATCAGCGCCTGGAATACGGTCCAGCCCTTGGGATGCCAGAACACCACACCCGGGCCTTCTTCCTGGAAGTGGAACAGGTCAAGTTCGCGGCCGAGCTTGCGGTGATCGCGCTTCTCGGCTTCCTCGATCTGCTTGAGATACGCGTCGAGGTCTTCCTGCTTGGCGAATGCCGTGCCGTAGATGCGAGTCAGCATCTGATTGCTGCTGTCGCCGCGCCAATAGGCGCCGGCCACTTTCATCAGCTTGAAGGCGTTGCCGATTTTGCCGGTCGAGGTCATGTGCGGACCACGACACAGATCGAACCAGTCGCCCTGATAATAGATCTTGATCGGCTCGGTGCCGGGAATCGCATCGACCAGCTCGACCTTGAAGGCCTCGCCCTTGTCGCGGAACACCTGTTTGGTCTTCTCGCGATCCCAGACTTCCTTGGTGAAGGGTTTGTCCTTCGCGATCAGCTCGCGCATTTTCTTCTCGATGGCGGCGAAGTCTTCAGGAGTAAACGGCTCCTCGCGATAGAAATCGTAGTAGAAACCGTTCTCGATCACCGGGCCGATGGTGACCTGGGTTTTCGGCCACAGTGTCTGCACGGCTTCGGCGAGGACATGGGCTGCGTCGTGCCGGATCAGCTCCAGCGCGCGCGGGTCGTCACGATTGATGAGTTCGAGCCGGGCGTCGGTCTCAATGGGATCGTTGAGGTCGCTGACCACGCCGTCCAGCGCCATCGCAACGGTGCGCTTGGCGAGGGAAGGCGAGATACCCTTGGCGATGTCGAAGCCCGTGATACCTTTCGGATACTGGCGCACGGCGCCGTCCGGAAAAGTGAGGCTGACATTAGCCGGGTTGCTGTGATCGGCGGGGGCGAGGTTGGCGAGGCCGAATTTGAATCCGGCGGCTTCGTTCTCGGTCATGTCGTCGTCTCCTGTGGCTCACTCCTGCACACGGGCGCAGGTAAGCTAAGTGGGGAACAGCGGTATAGCAGCCGATTCGGATGTTGCAACAGCTGTCCGGCAAGGCTGTGACGGCGCCTCGATGATGTTCGCCGCGGTCGTCTCGCCGGTATGGCCCGCATGGATTCCAGGCGTCAGAACCCATGTTTTTGCATATGGCCAATGTGCGTTTGTCCTCGGGGAAACGAGGGCGCCGCTCTGTTTGCGCCTGCGTTGCGTGCTATCACATGGCGTGTCCCGCCCGTTCGCACCCACCGCACTCATGTTCGGCAATTTCGTCACCGGCATTGGCCTGCTGGGGCCGACGGCGATGCTGAGCGAGTTGTCCGCCGGGCTCGGCGTCACCATCCGCGAGGCGGGGTTGCTGATCACCTTCGGCGCGGTGATGCTGTGCATCTGCTCGCCGCTGATGTCGTGGCTGACCAGCCGGATCGAACGTCGCACGATGCTGATCGGCGTGATCGCCGTGGTCGCGATCTGCAATCTCGCATCCGCTTTTGCGCCGAATTATGCGGTGCTGCTGGCGATCCGTCTGGTGATGTGCATCGCTGCTGCCCCTTACACGCCACAGGCAGCCGGTGTCGTCGGCATGCTGGTGCCGCCCGCGAAGCGGGGCAGCAGTGTCGCTTACGTCTTTCTCGGCTGGACGCTTGCAGCTGCCGTCGGCCTGCCGGCGGTGACCTTCATCGCCAGCCGCTACGGCTGGCGCGAAGTGTATGGCTGCGTCGGCGTCTTGAGCTGCATCAGTCTGGCGCTGCTGGTGTGGCGTATCCCGCGTGGCCTGTTCGGCGCGCCGGTCGATCTGTCGACCTGGTCGTCGCTGGCGCGCAACCGGCTGGTGTTGTTGCTGCTGTCGATTACCACGCTGCAGATCGCAGGACAGTTCTCGATCTTCACCTTCATGGCGCCGTTGCTCGAACGGCTGGCGGGAGCAGGGCATGACGCCGCGGCGTCGGTATTTGCGATTTACGGCGTCTGCGGTTTTCTCGGCATCATGACGGCGACCCGGATCGTCGATCAATGGGGCGCGCTACGGACCTCGGTCCTGTCGACTTCACTGGTGCTCGTGGGGATGTCGGTGTGGACATTCGGGGCCGGGCACCTCACCATGATGGCGCTCGGTGTTGCCATCTGGGGCCTCGGCTTCGGGGCCATCACCTCGATGCAGCAAGTGCGACTGATCGTGGCGGCGCCCGCTGCGGGCGCGGCGGCGATCTCGCTCAACACCTCGATGCTCTATGTCGGTCAGGCGATCGGATCGGGTATCGGCGGGTTGCTGTTCGCCGCGGGCCATTTTCACGCCTCGGGCTTCGTCGCGATGGCTTTTCTCGCCGCCGCATTGTCGGCCATCGTCTGGAGCACGCGCCTGGTTCGATCGATGCCGACGTAACGCTCAACCTCGGCCAGTCGGCGCATTGACGCCGCGCCAGCGCGCGTAGCGCCACGGCAGATACCACCGCGCCGCCGTCGGCACCGCCGCCGGGACATTGTCGATCCCCGACGTGCCCCAGGGCTGACAGCGCAGCAGACGTGCCAGCGTCATCCAGCCACCCGCCCACAAGCCGTAGCGCTCGATCGCTTCGTCGCCATAGACCGAACATGACGGGATGTGGCGGCAGTTGAAACCGACCAGCGGCGACAGGCTGTGGCGGTACAGCCATATGGCGCCACGACCGAGATTGCGCGGTGCGCGTCGGGCGGTCGCGATGCAGTGGGGGCACGCTGAACGATTCATCATCGGCTTGCTGTTCGATCGATCACGATTTGCCGGGTTTCGCGGCAGGGAACTAACGCACTCATGCAACACGGTCACACCTGCCAGCTTATCGCACGCAGTGCAGCAAATGTAACTGGACGCTGCGTATCCGCGCGGTACCTTTTCATAACGCCTGTGTGACAGAATCATGAGCGTTCGTTGTGGCTAGACCTCTATTGCCGCCTCACACGTGAGGACGCGAAAGGAACGGGTTGAGCTTGATGTGGTCATTTCGTTGGAATGTCCCGGCGCGGCGACGTGCAGCAACTGTTTTTCTGGCCGCTGGCCTCGCCTGGCCCGGTATTGAGGCTGCGACCTCCGTTTCATCTGCATCTGCCGCCGTTCTCGAAGAGCGAAAGCTGCCGATGCGGTTTACCTGGATCGGTTGCGAGCCGGGCTGCCGCGGCTGGTTCACCGCCGTCGGCATCGTGACCGGCGATACCCCGAAGGATTTCGAAGCGTTTGCCAAGCGGCAGGATCTGAACGGCGCCACGGTGGTGCTGGATTCGTCCGGTGGCTCGGTCAATGATGCGATTGCCATGGGACGGCGCTGGCGCAAGCTCGGCCTGCGCACCACAGTAGGCACCACGGTCGAATTGCAGTTGTCCTCCGGCATGATGGCGCCGGCGGTGCTGCCGCAGGCTTACTGCGAATCCATGTGCGTGTTCCTGCTGCTGTCCGGCAAGACACGTTACGTGCCGGACGAGGCGCATGTCCGCGTCCATCAGATCTGGATGGGAGATCGTGCCGACGATCCGAAAGCTGCGAGCTATACGGCGCAAGATCTGATGATCGTGCAGCGCGA
>JAPLPC010000191.1 GCA_026400425.1 Hyphomicrobiales bacterium
CTGCGTGACTCGCTGCCGAAGCCCGGAGATTATTACGACGCGCTGCAGCCGATCTGCACGCGGGTCGAGATTTGGCACACCATTTACAATCATGCGCTCGCCGATGCGTCGGCGATCGTGGAATGGGTCAAGGGGACCGGCCTGCGCCCGTTTCTCGATCCGCTGGAAAGCCCGGACCGCAAGGCCTATCTCGCCGAATATACCGCGCGCATCGCGGCGACGTACCGGCCGCACGCCGATGGCAAGGTGCTGCTACGCTTCCCGCGAATCTTCATTGTGGCCGTGAAGTAGTGTCGATGCGGCCAGTTGCCGCGCGGTATGACATCATGGCGTCCGGAACTGCCCGCTATAAGGGCGCATTGCAGACCGCATTCAGATTTGCCGACGAGAGATTCCATACATGTCCATGACGCCTGAAACGCCTTTACCTCCCAAGGCATTGCGCAAGGGAATGCGACCGGTCCCGGCGCTGATCTTCGGATCGCGATGGCTGCAATTGCCGCTCTATATCGGTCTGATCGTCGCGCAATGCGTTTATGTGGTCCTGTTCCTGAAGGAACTCTGGCACCTCATCGCGCATTCGTTCGACTTCAGCGAACAACAGATCATGCTCGTCGTGCTGGGGCTGATTGACGTGGTGATGATCTCGAACCTGCTGGTGATGGTGATCGTGGGCGGCTACGAGACGTTTGTGTCACGGCTCAATCTGAACGGTCATCCGGATGAGCCGGAATGGCTCAGCCACGTCAATGCCAGCGTGCTGAAGATCAAGCTGGCGATGGCGATCATCGGCATCTCGTCGATCCACCTGCTGCGCACCTTCATCGAGGCAGGCAATCTCGGCAGCAACACCGCACGGGTGACGAATTACACCGAGGCCGGCGTGATGTGGCAGACCATCATCCACATCGTGTTCATCCTGTCGGCGGTCGGCATCGCCTATGTCGACAAATTGTCGAACGGCGCCGAGGGGCATGCCGTCGGCAATAGTCACGGCAAGCGTGGGCATCACAAGGATGACCATGGAGATCCCGCGCATTGAGGGCGCCAGGCAGGCGATCGGCACTGCGTGCGCTGGTGTGCGGCATCCTGATCTGCGTCGGCACGCCCGCGGCGCGGGTCGCCGCGGCCGACGCAGGCTTCACCAACTTCGTCGCGTCGCTTTGGCCCGACGCGCAGAAGGCCGGCGTGTCGCGGAAAACCTTCGACGACGCGACCCGCAGTCTTGAGCCTGACTATAAACTCCCCGATCTGCTGCTTCCCGGTCGGCCGGCGACCGGCGCACCGTCGCAGGCGGAATTCGTGCAGGTCCCCGCCGACTATCTGAAGGAAGCCAGTATCGCGCGGCTGGCCGCCGAGGGGCGCCGTTTGTACGACCGGCATCGTTCGACGCTGCAGAAGATCGAGCAGCAGACCGGCGTGCCCGGCACCATCATTCTGGCGATCTGGGGCCGCGAAACCGATTACGGTCGCCATCGTCTCCCTTATGACGGCATTCGCACGCTGGCGACGCAGGCTTATGTGGGGCGCCGCAAGGAGCAGTACCGCGGCGAATTCATCGCAGCCCTGAAGTTGATCGAGAGCGGCGTGGTATCGCGCCAGGATCTGCGCGTGTCATGGGGCGGCGCCACCGGCCTGACGCAGTTCCTGCCGGCCGAGCTCGACAAGCACGGTGTCGATTTCGATGGCGACGGCAAGGTCGATATCTGGAAATCGGTTCCCGATGCGCTGGCCTCGGCAGCACAGCAACTGGTCAACAAGGGCTGGCAGCGCGGTCTGCGCTGGGCCTATGAGGTGCGCGCGCCGGCCAATGCCGATTGCACCATGGGCGTGCCGGACGTCACCCGGCCGATCGGCGAGTGGATTCGTGCCGGCTTCACCCCGGCGCGCGGCGAGCGCGTGAGCGCTGCGGAGCAGGCGCAACCGGCGTCGCTGCTGCAGCACGAAGGCAGCTACGGGTCAGCCTTCCTGACGACGAAGCAGCAATTGCGCAGCACCAACGTAGAGGCCATGCAGCGCCACCTGACCTCGCTTGGCCTCTACGGCGACAAGGTCGACGGCAAGGCAGGGATGAAGACCCGGGCCGCGCTCGGCGCGTATCAGAAGTCGGCCCGGCTCAAGGTCGATTGCTGGCCGAGCGAGACCGTGCTGCGCGCGATGAGCGCGCGGTAGTCCAACCGCTGTCCCACCGGGCGCCGGCGAGCGATGCAGAAACGAAAAACCCGGCCGCGTGAACGGCCGGGATTCTCATGATCGAACCAGTGAGGTATTGCGATCAATCGCAGACTTCGACCGGGCGGTAGCGCCAGACGCCGCGATAGTCGTCCCACACGCGCTGGCGAACCATGCGGCAGGCCGGCTCGACGTAAACCGGGGCAGGGGCGTAGCCATAGCCGTAGGCCGGAGCGGGCCGGCTGGCAGCGATGGCGCCGCCCAACAGCGCGCCGCCGATCAGACCACCGGCAACGCCAGCAGCAATACGACCGCCATCGGCCTTGGCAGCCGGGGCGGCGGCAACCAGGGAAGCCGCAACGGTCGCGGCGGCAACCAGCGCAGAAAGTGTCTTCTTCATCTCAAGTCTCCCAAGAAGGCGCCACAAGCGGCGCGCGTTTAAAGGTCTCGCGGCTTCGGACTGACGGCCGATACAAGCGGCTAACCGTCAACCCAGCGTAAACACTCACGAAGGAGTGACCCGAAAAAGCGGTTTTTTCGCGCCACTTCAAGTCCCGCACAGCGCAATCAATCTAAGCGGCCAAATCTAGTCGATCAGAATCGAGGTGCGAACGAGTCGATGACCGATCAGCCGCAAACACGGACGCGGCGGAAACGCCAGCCATAGCCATCCCAGAAACGCTGGCGCTGCCAGAAGCAGTCACCGTAGTAACCGGGCCCTGCGACATAGGCCGGACGGCCATAATAGCCATAACCCGGGCCGTAGTAACCAGAGCCCGACGCGATGGCGCCGCCGAGCAGCGCGCCGCCGATCAGGCCGGCCGCCACGCCGGCTCCGCCCCCGCCATGGTGATGCCAATGCTGAGCGCTTGCGCTGGTCGGCACGGCCGCTATGGCCAGCGTGGCAGCGGCGGCAAGAGCCATCAGGGTCTTCTTCATGACGTCACCTTTCCTTCGACACGCATCAAGTAGCGTCGCTTGAGAGCAAAAGTTTCATATCCGACTTGAATGATCAATGAACGGCAACGTACCGATTTGGCCTTCAAT
>JAPLPC010000273.1 GCA_026400425.1 Hyphomicrobiales bacterium
CGACACGGCCGTCGGCCGGCTTGGTCTCCAGGCGTTTGATCTGCTCGGCCAGGGTTTCGCCGGTGCAGGTCAGCACGTCGCCATTGATCAGGCCGGCCTCCATCAGCTCGCGCACGATCACCTGCACGCCGCCGACGGCATCGATATCGACCATCGAATATTTGCCGTAAGGCCGCGCGTCCGTCAGCACCGGCACGAGATATTGCGACAGGTAGTTGAACTCCGACGGCGTCATCACGTCTTTCCAGAAGTCGGCGAAGCCCGCGGCGCGCGCGATTTCCGGCGCATGCAGCGTGACGTTGGTCGAGCCGCCGATCGCCATCGAGACGATCACCGCATTGCGGATCGAATCGCGGCTGACGATGTCGCGCGGCTTGATATCCTTCGCGATCATGTTGGCGAGATAGGAGACGAGCTGTTCCGGGAAATCCTTCAGGCGGCGCGGATCGTCCGATGGCGGCGCCACCATGTGCAGCGGCTGCATGCCGACCACGCCGATGAAGGTCTGCATGGTGTTGTAGGTGAAGATGCCGCCGCAGGAGCCATAGCCCGGGCAGGCATGGCAGGCGATGCGGTGGCGATATTCGGCATCCGGATTGCCGGCGACCTGATAGGCGCTGACGATGTCGAGCTTCTCGCCCGTCTCCGGATCGGTGCCGGGATGGATCGCGCCGTCCGACATGATGATCGACGGCTCGTTATGTTCGAGCAAGGCGGCCAGCGCGCCGACCGGCGGCTTGTCGCAGGCGACCACGGCGATGGTGCCGAGCAGGCCGGTGGCGCTGAGATGCTCCGACAGCGCGTCGTTGGTGACCTCGCGGCCGATCAGCGAATAGCGCATCTCGCGGGTGCCGTTGCGGATGCCGTCGGAGGTAGCGATGGTGTATTCCGGCTGCACCAGGCGATAGGGCAGCTGGCCTTCGCCGCGGCCGATCCGGTTCTTCAGGCTCTCATGGATCGCGTCCACCTTGGACATCACGCCCATATAGCACTGGCTGTCGCCCTTGGTGCCGACCACGCCCACCGACGGCTCGTGAATGAGCGTCTCGTCCGTGCCGAGCACGCGCGCCATGCCGATGGTCTGCGCGGAGCGGCCGGGATGCTTGTCGATGGTGACGACGGGGGACTTGGACACGACGAATTCCTTCCTAGCGGCGGGTATTCTTGGGGTTTGACGATCGGCAGGTTCCAGCCCGTTCCGATCCGCCGGTCCGTGAATAAACCCGAGGGCGCGCAAAGACAATTGCTTAGAACGCTTGCATCCGCGCGTTTCTGCGGCGTCAGCCAACACAAGCCGTCATTGCGAGGAGCCCCTTGGCGACGAAGCAATCCAGTCTTCGTTTTTGGCTTTCTGGATTGCGTCGTCGCTGCGCGCCTCGCAGTGACGGCGGAGCGGGTGTCAGGCCCGCGTGGAATAGCGCACCGTCGCGCTCAGCGCCTGCACCCGCGGTTCGACCTCGCGGAGATAGATGGTGCTGCGCAGAAACGCGATTTCCGCGGCCTCCTGGCCTTCGTCGACGTCGATATACCAGGACTTCGGCCGCCCGTCGGAGCCGTCGCTCCAGCGATAGCCGCGGCGCTTGAGTTCGTCCTTGAGATCGAACGGCGACTGCTCGGCCCACACCCGCATGGTCTTGCGCCGGGCCCGCTCCAGCAAGGCGCCGAGCGCCGAACAGCCGAGCGACGGCAATTCGAACGCGAGGATTTCCAGCAGCGCATGGCAATCGTCGATGGCCCGGTGCGCCTGATGGAAATAGCCGGCGCCGGCGAGGAGATAGCCGAGCTTGGCGCCTTCGAAACCGTGCTTGCGCCAGTCGATCTCGTTCTGCGAGCAGCCCCACGGCTTGCCGGCGAACAGCGGCGAGAGGCGTTCGGCGAATTTGCGATCGAAGCCGGCATTGTGCGCGATCACGATCACAGCATCATCGATGAAGGCGGCGACGGCATCGATGTCGATGCGATGCCCGGCCACCATCGCGTCGGTGATCCCCGTCAGTTCGACGATCTCCGGCGGGATCGGTTTCGAGGGTTCGTTGAAGGCGGTGAACACGTCGCCGGCCCGGATGATGGTGCCGTCCGCCAGATAGTCGAACTTGATCATCGCCAGTTCGATGATCTCGTCGCTGCGGTGATCGAGCCCGGTGGTTTCGACGTCGAGCAGGATGCCGGTCTTGACCGCCGCGCCATTGTGATCCGCAAAGGTGCTGCGCGGCACCAGCCGGCGGAGAATACGATAGTCCCC
>JAPLPC010000128.1 GCA_026400425.1 Hyphomicrobiales bacterium
CTCGGTGATCGCGCCAGTAAGGGCGCCTTTCAACGCATTCTCGACGGCATCCGCAAGCCGCTGAAGAAGAACGGCGAGGATCCGCTCGGCAAGAAGACCACGACCGAGATCTCGAAATCCGATCTGGAAGACATGCTGATGGACGAAGATGTCCGTGCGGCAGCGGTGGTCCACGGCGCGATCGAGGAATTCGCCCAGGAGCTCACTTACGTGGTGCGGCGGTTCTTCAAGACCAAGGCCTGGGCCGGGACGGAATGCATCGTGGTCGGCGGCGGCTTCCGGCAGAGCCGGGTCGGCGAACTGGCGATTGCGCGCACCGACATTTTGCTCAAGGCCGAGGGCATTAAGGTCGATCTGGTGCCGATCCGGTTCCATCCCGACGAAGCCGGGCTGCTGGGCTGCCTGCATCTGGCGCCGTCCTGGATCTTTGAAGGGTATGACAGCATCTTGGCCGTGGATATTGGCGGCTCCAATATCCGCTGCGGCGTGGTCGAGACCGGCTTCAAGAAGTCCAAGGATCTCTCCAAGGCGTCGGTGTGGAAATCGGACCTGTGGCGGCATGCCGATGACGAGCCGACGCGCGAGGGCGCCGTCAAGCGCCTGGTGAAGATGCTCAAGGATCTGATCGCCGCTGCCGAAAAGGAGGGCTTCAAGCTGGCGCCGTTCATCGGCATCTCCTGCCCCGGCGTGATCAACGAAGACGGCACCATCGAAAAGGGCGCGCAGAACCTTCCGGGCAACTGGGAATCCAGCAAGTTCAACCTGCCCAACAGCATCGCTGAGGCTATTCCGGACATCGGCGGGCACGATACCGCCGTGCTGATGCACAATGACGGCGTGGCGCAGGGGCTGAGCGAAGTGCCCTTCATGCAGGAATTCGATCGCTGGGGCGTGCTCACCATCGGCACCGGCCTCGGCAATGCCCGCTTCACCAACCGCAAGAAAGACGCGAAGAAGGACAAGGACGACAAGAAGGCGAAGAAGGGCAAGGACTAGCTCGGCCGCGGCGGCCGGGCAGCAGTGGCGCGCGCTTTGGCCTCGCAGCACAGTGCACGCGCCGCGCGGGGCGGTATGGAAGCGCGGTGCGTCTCGTATTGACGAAATCAGGCGCGTGGGCCGATCGTATGTTCGGCTGTAGCTCGCTTGCTCTCGGAGAAGGGAGGAGCGCGTCAGCTGCGACACCCACCCCACTCCTCATCGCGCTGGGCGGCCAAAGCGTTGATGTACGCCAAACGTCCGGGAGCGAATCGGGCTCTTGATATGGCGCCTCCGTCAGCGCCGCGCGTTGGATTCTGGATCACTAGATCGGAACGCTGCCACGGCTCTGGTCGAGCCGGCCCGGCACCGGGCGGTTTTTCGCCCGTCGTGGCCGGCGGGCGACGGAATTTCCCGATCCGGCGCTTGTCTGTCCCGCCATCCTCGCCTAGAACACCGCCAACCACCCGGCGGGCGACCACCGGATCGAAGGCACCAAGGAGAGGTGGCAGAGTGGTTGATTGTACCGCACTCGAAATGCGGCATGGGTGCAAGCCCATCGGGGGTTCGAATCCCCCCCTCTCCGCCAGAATTTAGACGAAGACTAATTCCTCAACGTTTCCGGGCACTTCCTGAACCGCCTCTCGGCGGCGGTGTAGAACGTTGGTGGAGACCCTCCGTGGAGAACCCCGTGAGCCAAGGTGCCATCATTGGCCACCCCTAGGCAATGACGAATCTTTGGACGGCGTCGAGGTTCCGCGTTGACTCCCGGTCTCGACTGTTCTCTATTCGTTCTTAACGTTGTCCGATCAGATCACATAGGCCGGTGCGCTTCGCGTCGCCCGTCCGCGATCGTCTCATAGGGCGGCGTCCTTGTCCGAAATCGTCACATAAGGATGCCTGGAATGGCAGGACGACGCGTGGCCGACTGGCGCTTTCCCACGCCCAAGCAGGAGCGCGCCGAGGAGACGGCTCGCAACATGGCTCGGGCCGCCCAGGCTCGCCTCCCCGTCGACGACACGCCGCCGCCGATGCCCGCCGTGGGTCCGGCCGACCCGATGCCGGACAGCTATTGGGAGAGCATCCTGACGGACCCGCGCGCCGAAGCCACCCGCCCGCCGCCGTCGTACAATCCACGTCGCCTGGCGGACGCCCGGCGTGAGGCCATCCGCTTCGAGTGTCTCCGCTGCTTCCGGATCGTAGAGGTCACGGTCAGCGACGCCATCAAATTGTACGGCGGCCAGGCGCCGACGAAGGACGTCGGCCGGAAGCTCCTCGAGCAGGGCTGCCAGTCGCGCACCGGATCCCGAGACGACGACGGCTGCTGGCCGGACATCGTGAAGTCGTAGCGGTGCAGCGATGTCGCCCAAGCGCCACCCCACTCCATTGTCCGGCGGCGACCGCAAGGCGCTCAGAAAAGAGCTGCAGAAGTCTCGCGGCGTCACGCTGATGCTGGCTCGGCAGTCCGAGGATCTGCGCACGCGCGCCGAGGCGATGCTGCGCGAGGCCGACAAGCTGTCGTGCGAGAGCTGGAACGAGCGCATGTGGGCAGACGGCGAGCCTATCGATCCCTCGCCCACCGTCGACCAGGCCGTCAACGGCGGCTTCCCATGGCTGCAGATCGAATGTTCGCGCTGCAGGACGCCGCGCGACATCGACTTAGCTGCACTGAAGACGCCGCCGACAACGTGCGTGCACGACCCGGCGACGCGGCTGCGCTGCGAGAAGTGCAAGAACGCGGGCAAGCGGCCGCCGGCGACGCTGCTGCAGATGGTGCCTAAAGCCCGCCGAGACCCCTTCGCGCCGGAGGGGTAGACTCGCAGCAGGTCGTTGCTGTTATTATCGGTCATCACCGTTTCACACGACGGCAGATATCGGTGATTGAGAGTTTTCAGCTCCCGTTCCAATCCGGAGCATCTGCATGCAAAAATACAGAGCCTACATCGTCGGCCCCGACGGTCATTTCAAAACTTCCAAGATCGTCACGGCCGAAGACGACGAGAGCGCCGTCGCGCTGGCGCGCCAGTTTGCCGATGAATACGACGTCGAGGTTTGGTGCCTCGACAGGAAGGTCGCCGAGATCAAGCGGGAAACGACTCCTTGAAACACGTCACGAACCGAAGCTGGACCGAGGCGGACATCGAAAGACTTCGGGAGCTGTCCGCGAAGGGCGCCAGCATTACCAGAGCCGCGGCCGCATTGAACCGGAAGACCGCATCGGTCGCCAAGATGGCCAGGACCCACGGCATTCAATTGGCAGGAACGCGGCAACTGCGGGCCGCCATCAAGGCGCTGGACGAGAAAGACGCGTCGCGCTCTGGGCAGTAATCGATCATTTGAACCAATCGCGCGCTGCACCGTCTATCTCCCGGCGACGGGAGAGCGATGTGGCGTTGAACGACAAGGAAGAACTCTATCGCCGCTTGGCGCAGGCACGCCGGATGGTGGATGAGCCGGTTGATCCGCTCACGAAGGAACGCCTGAAAACTCTCATCCGCGATATCGAGCGAGACCTCGCTGCCGCCGAAGCTCGGGACGCGGACGCCCCACCCGAGTAGACGGGTATAGACGGCGCCGAGCGCGGTCGGCACACTTGCCCCATGTGCAATCTCTATTCGATGACCAAGAACCAGGCCGCCATCCGGCAGCTGTTCGCCGTCACGCGTGACAGCGTCGGCAACCTGCCGTCCATGCCCGGCATCTTCCCCGACTACCCGGCGCCGATCATTCGCAACACCGCCGATGGCCGCGAGCTTACGATGGCCAGGTGGGGCATGCCGTCGTCGTCCAAGGCGCTGATGGACGCCACCGCCAAGCGGGCGGCGAAGCTGGAGGCCAAGGGCAAGCAGTTCGACTTCAAGGAGCTGCTGCGGATGGAGCCCGACAGCGGGACGACCAACATCCGGAACACGTCAAGCAAACACTGGAAGCGATGGCTCGGCGTCGAGAACCGCTGCATCGTACCGATGTCGTCGTTCAGCGAGTTCAACAAGGCCGCCGGTGGCGACATCTGGTTCGCGCTCGACGAGAGCCGGCCCCTGGTCTGCTTCGCCGGCATGTGGACGAACTGGACGTCGGTCCGGAAGGTCCGCGAGGGCGAGACCACCAACGACATCTACGCCTTCCTCACCACCGAGCCGAACGCCGAGGTCGGCGCCATCCACCCCAAGGCGATGCCGGTGATCCTCACGAAGGCCGAGGAGGTCGACCTCTGGATGCGCGCGCCCTGGGAAGAGGCCAAGGACCTGCAGCGCAAGCTGCGCGACGGCGCGCTGCAGATCGTCGCGCGCGGGGTGAAGAAGGACGCGGTGGCGGAGTGAGCTCTA
The DNA here is from genome assembly GCA_026400425.1 of Hyphomicrobiales bacterium. Classification (GTDB taxonomy): domain Bacteria; phylum Pseudomonadota; class Alphaproteobacteria; order Rhizobiales; family Xanthobacteraceae; genus Tardiphaga. The sequence goes on from JAPLPC010000128.1 coordinate 4,302, forward strand.
GATACTGAAAAAGGCTTTCTCTGCCCGGTATAGCCAATACTCGACGCGACCGTTCGGAACGAAGCAGTAGGCGATTTGAGGCATGATGAGCTGGGCCGTCGCGCCGCAGCGCTCGTCGGCCGTGACGGAACATTCGTAGCCGGCGGCGAGCATGCAATCGACGATGTAGGCCCCCGCCTCCGACCCGACAGCGAAGGTCCGAGGGCCTGCCGATCCGTAGGTGAAGCTCAACTTGGCGGCCTTGGCCTGCAGTTCGCAGGCCGCGCGCTTCGATTGCTGCTCGGCGAAACAGCCGGACAGAACGAATCCTACACCGACCAGGACCGCGCAGCGAAGGGCCGCATTTGCGCCATGTGTAGTCGTCAAGTTTGACACTTCAGGGTCGTCCTGATTTTCAGAAGAACGGATACTTCATGTATTATCTTGAACTCTACGACGCGACGGATACCAAGGCAAAGTGGTGGAAGTCTCGTCAGTCCTTCGCGGACGTGCTCCGCCACCTGAGCGCACGCGAGCCCACGCAGATACTGCGAATCCAGGCCGATGTGGATGCCCCTCAGGCTGAACTACGGAAGCTGGTCGACATGGGCGCTCGCAGCTTCTAGGAACCGATCCCGCCCTCCGCGCTTAAGTCCGCCGTCAGCTGCGGAGGTGCGTATGAGTTGGGACCTGAAGTTCGAGGAGCCGATAGCAGTGCCTGGCCGGCAGCGTATCATCACGCTGCGGGACGCCGCGACCTACATCACCATACTTCCGAAAGCGGAACAGGACGAGCAGCGGTGGCAGAACGCGGTCCACGTGCTGATCCAGGCCGCCGACCACGGTGGGCCTATCGAGTTCGCGAAGATTGGATTGATGCAGGCACTGCATCCGCGCGAGCCCGTCTACGACAGCAGCCGCAAGGATCCGAAATGGCGCAGCACGCGCAAGCTCGCGCGCGATCGGTGAGACGGAACCAGCCTGTTTAATGGGCGTTCTCCGCTGCACAGATCATAGCCGTGGAGGTGATATTCGATGTCGGACGATCGCAAGAACGTTGGCCAGCCGGACCGCAGCAAGATCGCGATGCACGAAGAGCATGAGGTCCGCTACTGGACCAAGCATCTCAACGTCACGAAGGACCAGCTGCAGAAGGCGGTCGACAAGGTAGGAAATTCAGCCGCGGCGGTTCGTAAAGAGTTGGCCGCCTGAGCTGCAGCCCGGCGCCCCGGATGTACGGGCGTCGGGTTTTTTGCAGAAGGGCGCGATGGCTTCCACGACCGAGTTGATCGACCGCGAGATGTCGTCGGCGATCGGGCTGGGCGACTGGGGCATCAGGCCGCCCCCTCAACTGCCTCATAGTCGCGTCGCTCGACAGAGAAGCCGGCCGCCTCGATGCCTTTCTTCGCCGCCGGCTGATACGTCAGCTCCATCAGACGCCCGAGCTCCCAGTCGCGATGCCGCTCGTCGACGAAGGTCCAAACCATCGTCTTTGGGCAGCCGACCATCGTGAAGTGGATCGCATGCGCAAGAGGCCTCGCACGATGCACGCGAGAGTCTGAAACGGTGCCGGCCGAATAGCTCAAGCAATGATCGAGATTGATCGGGTCGTTGACGCCCCAATCCTTGTGCGGATTTCGCCTGCAGTGCACGAACTTCATCGCAGCCTCCTCAGATGAAAGATGCGGGACCAGTTACCAACAGCGAGACGCAACGCTCGCGACCGACGGCTATCCCAGGTCTTCACCGTCGCTACTGGCGCGGCCCCCGAGGGGCCCCGTGGGCTATGCCCGACATGAAAGCTCAGGCCGCGACCGGAGAACGGCAACAACTATTTTCACCGACGATGAATCTATCGCAGGGTAAGTAAGCGTGCGATTCAGTAAGTTTAGTTTGCCGGCGGCATGTGTTGGGAAGCTAACTCCAGAACTCGACATCAACGGCTCCGGTCCGGGAGCGTCCGGCAGCCGTCCGCGTCGCATCCGAAGGCGATGCATCGCAGGGCGTAGTCTTCATCGGACTCATTAGGATCGCGACGAAGCTGCCACACGGCCGCCGCTGCCGACGTGGCGGGCTTCGACGATTGACCCATGCGTTCGAAGTATTCGGCGTCGGTCTCGCCTGGCTTGCGCGGTCTAACCATCCGTCGCCTCCGGAGCCGGGAGCCAATAGAGCCCGTCCTCGCAGATCGCCCACGATCGGTCGGCCGCGATCCAGAGGATGGTGTCGGACGGTTTGAAGTTTGCCGTCGGTATCCGTGCCCATCAGCTTCGTCGCGGGCGAGTACCACTCGCTGGATTCAGGATAGGCGATCGCGTCGACGGCGAACGTCGAATTCCTCAGCGTGCGCTGGCGGACGCCGAGCACCACCTTGCCAGGCGTCGGCGTCCAGCCCTCGCGGGCCCGCTGCGCCAGCTCTTCGAGCGCGTCGCGCTTGTCCTCTTCGACGGCGATCGCGGGAGACACGCGAGCGAGGATCTCCCAGGCCGTTGCCTTTTCGAGATCGAGGTCGCGGAGGACATCGGTTCCGATCTTGTACGACCGGTCGCGGTTTTCGTGCACATCGATGCGGTACCGGTCGACGTAGAGGCTGCGGACGCGGTGTTCGTTTTCGAGGATGGTCAGCATTCCCATGGTCAGATTCCCTCCATGTCGATCGCGCGGCCTTCGAGAACGTAGAGCCGGCCGCGCGTGCGGGCCCACCGATGCTTCCGATCGAGCCAAAGCACGGCCGACGTACAGATGTCCTCGTCGTCGCGATAGGAAGGGTGGCCGCGCACCGAGCCCTTCAGGACGAGCGATTTCACGCCGTCCCGCGTGCGGACCACGGGCTCCCATAGGTCGAGCCTCGGAGACGTCGCCAGCTCGACCTTGAGCGGCTCCTCACCGCGCATGTACGATGCGAATGCCGCAAGGGCGGCTCCTGGATGCTGTACCACCGTCAATGCCTCATCTTGTAGGCGTCGCGCGCGTCGAGGGTCGCGGCGACGATCTTCTGCAATTTCCTCATCGACATACCCGAGCGCTTCCAGGCTCGGCCGATGATCTCAAGCTCGTCGTCGGCCAATGGCTCGTCGTGCATCCGCACCTCGTCGGCAGCCGCCATCTCACGCATGACGTTCGCCGCCAGCGCCGGGAGATGCGCGAGCGTCGGGTCCGGCACGCGGATAATCCGGAAGCGATCCTTCAGCGGTAGCGGCAGCGTGGTGTCGTCGTTCGCGGTGGCGATGTAGCTGACGCAAGACAGGTCGAGTTCGGCATCTAAGCTCGGATCGCGGAAGCGCTTCGCGGTCTCCGCTTCGAGGAAGGGCATCATCGCGTTGTGCAGCGAGCCGTTGCGCGAGGAGTCCGACGCGCCCTTCTCGATCTCGTCGATCATCACGATCGGATTGGCGTGATCGGCTTGCTGGATAGCCCGCGCGGGCGCGCTCGGCTGCGTCGAGGACCATGCCTTGCTGACCCCGCCGAACATGCCGTCTAGCGAGGCCGCACCGTCGTAGCGGAACACATACAGACCGAGCAGCTCGCCGAGCCTCCGCGCCAGGCGGCTCTTGCCCGCGCCGGGGCCGCCGACCAGCAGAATCGGCTTCAGCGTGATTGGCTTGTCCTCGCGGAGATCGCGCAGCAGCAGGTCGACCGTCAGGCTCCCATGCGGATACTCGGCGTGCAGCTGCCGGCGGACGGCGCCGATGTCGCGCGCAAGGATCAGCGGGAGCTTGCGGTCGACGAGCTGCTTGAACGCTCCGTGGACGCTGTGGCCGCCGTCGAGTTTGGTCGACGTGGCCTTCGGCATCACGATCAGCGACGGGCCAAGCATCTTGGGATCTACATCGACCTCGTCCATCTGTGCCAGCTCCTTCATTGCCTCCTTGCGAGCGGCCTGGAAGCCGCCACCGCCGAGGACGCGGTGCGCGATCTGGAAGATCGAGACTGCTTGAGAGACGTATTTTCCGGCGGCGGCGTCCCACCAGACAGCGAGGCGCCTGCCGGCTTCGGCCTTCGGCGCCTCACTCATGACACTGCGGTCGAGCAGGTGCTGCAGCTGCGGGACGACGTGCTGCACCGATGACGGTCGCTCCGGCGCCGCGAGCAGCATCAGCCAACCAAGCGCCAGCTCGCCAGCCTCGACGGTGCCGAGGTCGAACAGGATATCCACCAGGCCTCGGATCCGCTGCGCTCCCTCGACGCGATCGCCGCCGGCGAAGACCGCGAGCAGGACCGGCGCGTCCATCGGATCCAGCTCGGCCGCCGTCAACTTCTTTAGATGCTTCGCGGCTTCGTCCCATCGTCCGAACGACAGCAGCTGCAGCGGCGGCGGGACCGCGGAGCGGATGCGCGTCGAATCCCGGGCGACCTTCGGCAGCTGGTCGCGCCAGTGAGCATGAGCCTTCGCGAAGAAGTCGATCTCGGGGTCTACGCCGCCGAGTTTTCCCAGTGCGATCTTCTTCCACGCATACAAATAAGCCAACGAGTGATCGATCGTCGCGAACGGCAGGCCGCTCGATCGGATACTGCGTTCGAGGTCGTTAGCCGCCATCAGCAAGGCTTTTGACGGCGGCGACGCATAAGCCATCCAAGCTCTTGCGAGCGTTGGATGCTCTTCATCAAGGGCACGTGCAAGCGCACCCGCCGCGCCGCGGTTGACCTCGGCGGCTGCGATCAGGCTTTCGATCGCGCTGTCGTTCGCGGAGTCGCGCGTTGCGTCAGCGAGCTCGATCCACGCAAACTTGCGGTCGTGGGCGCGGACGAAATCGGCCAGCCACATGTATTCTTGTGAGCGCACGGGCGTCTCATCGATCAGTGAGGTGCGGACCGCCGGGACCGACGCTTCGGCGACGACGCGTTGGACGACGGCGAAAAGATCCATGCCGTAGGCAGGCCTCTCGCCGCAGGCAATCTCGCACCAAACGCGGACGCGGCTTCCGACCTCGACAGCTAGGTCCTTGGGAGCGTTGGCGAGGAGCATGATCGCGACGTCCATCTCGCTGCTGATGCCGTCCCGATCTCCGGGACGGAGCCCGAGCATGCGGTAAGCCCAACCCGCGCCGCGGTGGCCCAGCTGCGCGAGTTCGCGGCCGATCTGCACAAACGTCTTAGTCAGCAGCCATTTGTGCTCCGGACGCTTCAAGAGGTCGTCGGTCAAACGAGTTATCACCGCCATCGCTCCAGCCCGGTCGGCTGAGCTCATGATCTCGACGACGATCTTCTGATCTCGCGTCATCGGCCGTCCTCCCCACGGTCACCGGTGACGGACATCCACGGCGGCGGGCCTGCGCTCTCGGCGCGGTCCTCGAACACGGTCGCCAGGAAATACGCGTCAACGTCGTGGTCCTGTTGGCTGCCCGGAGCGTTGGACGAATCCTTGGAAATCATGCTACCGCTCCGCGCCAAGCTGCCATCATTGGATCATTTTGGTTCTAACAACGTGTATACATAGATAGAAAGAGTTCGGCTCAGTTATGGTTAAGAAGGGCACAATCCTGGGACCACGGAACGCGATCACGCAGCAGGGCAAGCCGAGACGCCCGCCCGGACCGCCGCCGAAGAAGGCCGAGGACATCCGGACGGAGCGCCTCGTCATGCGCATGCATCCGGACCTCCTCGATCAGCTGTCGCTGCTCGCACGGGAGCGCGGGATGTCGAGGTCGGCCTATATCGAGCGGGTCTTATTGGGCTGGCTGAATTCCGACCCGCGCAACCCGCGCCTCGACGGCATCGGCCGAAAAGTCGAGGGCGTCCCGACGCCGCATGAGCTGCTTCAGACGAATGGAGTGAGGTTCGGCGAGCGGTGGTCGAAATTTTCTGAGCTGTCGATGGCGCTGCTCGGCGAGAAAGCCCAGGACCAGTGGCTCTATGACTTCCAGGATCAGGCCATCCCATCGGTGCCGCCGTTCCGTCCGGTCGGCGATGGCGAGGACGACTAGGTCGGTAACCAGACGGGCCTCGATATCACGAAACTCGTAATGTCGATTCGGAATTCCGAATCCTTTTCAGCATCATAGCTCTTCGACGGCGTCGAGGTCGGCCGTCCAGGATACGGACTTACATTTCGAGATTCTGATAATTCGAGAGTCGTAACATTCGAGAGTCGGAATGATGAATGCGTCCGTCGGCGGACCTATTCCGAGCTACGTCCGCCGACGGCCCTAAAGCGTCCGTCGGCGGACGCATTTTCCACCGTATCCACAGCGTGCCAATCTGCCATCATATTGATTCCGAACATTTTTTTCAGATGACCGCTTGACGATTTCCGAGTTCCAAGAAACTCTATGGTGGTTCATGGATCGGATGATCGTGCTGCACGTAGCTCCACCCAGTATCAAATGCGAAGCTGTCGCTGCGCCGGCCCTGGCGCCGAACGTGGACGTGTTTGCTCGCCTGGAGCAATTGCTGGCGACCATGGCAGACGCACCGTCGTCCGAGTTCGACCCGGGCCGACCGCGTCGCCTGCTGATGACGAAGGATTGGGTTCACCCGGATCTCCGGGCACCTTTCGTCCATCGCCCGACCATCATCCTTTTCCGTGACGGCCAGGCGCAGCGCGTGCGCGGTCCCGTCGAACCGCGGGTTCTAGGTCGCGACGATGAGGAGCGGTCACGCTACGCCGAGTGGCGGCAGCAGGCTGCCGAGGAAGAGCGGAAGCGCATCGCTGCGTCGAAGGCGCAGCTCAGCGAGTTGCATCAGTATTTCAGCAAGCGCGCCGATGAGAAGGAAAGGGCGGCCGAAGAGAAATATGAGGCGGCCTGCAAGCGTGCCGAGCGCCTAGTTAAGCCGATCCCCGACCGCAAGGAGCCCAAGAAGGCTGCGACCGGCTGGATGGCGTTCTGTCGTGATCGCGAACTCGTCGCTAACGCGCGCGCTATGCGTCGTGCTGCCGACCGTCGCGAACGCTTGGCGTGCTTCCGGTTCGAGCGAGGCACCGCTGCCGGTCGTCGGACGGAGGCCTTCAGGGAGTTGTTCGACAAGGCCAAGGACGGGACACCGACAAAGGCGCTACGCACTGCGCTCGGCATCATGTCGTTCACGCTGTTCAATAGCGCCTTGCCGAAGCTCGATCGCATGGTCTTCGGTGCAGACAAGACGAAGGTGACCGAGAATTACGACAGCGAACACGGTTTCATCCGTCTCGACGGTCTCGACGTCAGGGATATGGAGTACATCGAGTCCGACCGTATGCGCAGGACTCTGTTTATTGTCGATCTCGATGGCTGGTGGCGTAGCGTAGAGGCGCTTTGGCTGGCCTTGCGTCAGTATCTCCCGCCCGAATTCATGCCGAACCTTGTCGGCTACCGTGGAGCCGAGGACCGAGGCGGCGTCGAGAATCCGCACCTGTTCTTCATGCTGCCGCCTACCGCGCGAGTGGCCTACTATCAAGGCTGCGACCGCGAGAGCTACGGGCGTCAGAAGAACCTGCACAGCATGGTGCAAAAGGGGATCGTCTCGCTGCTGATCCCGCTCGGGGCCGATCCGAACCACACCAACTTCTGGAAATTCAAGAATCCGCTCTCGCCGAAATGGTCGACCGTCGCTTGCGACGACAACTTCGCGACGATGGACGAGTGGCGGGCCTTTTTGCCGACCATCACGCCCGATCTCCGCGAGATGCGCCGCCGCGCGAAGGTCATCAAAGCGGCCAGGGAGGGCAAGGACCCGGAAGACGTCGCGCTATCGGGGGCCGTCTTCTCCGACGGCGTCAGCAGCCGAACGATGCTCATCCGGATCGCACAGGCGACGAAGGATCCGGAATTCACCAAGGCCGTGACCCAGAGCCATGCCGCGTTCGTGGATTGGCTCTATCACCCGGTCACGGGCGCTGTGACCCGCCGCCTTCACGCGCTCCATCCCGAAAGTCGAGCCGTCGTGGAATCGGTGCTGCGGGCGCAGCGCGAGTTCGTGGTCGAGATGCAGATGACCCCTGATCGCTGCGGTCAGTACCGCGACCGCGGAAAGTTCACCGAGACGATCAAGCAGCAGGACAAGAGCGGAGAGATCCACATCCCGGTTTGCGGGCCGAACGCAACCGCCGCCGAGCGTGAGGTGAGGGAGAAGGCGCTGAAGGGTGCCGGGGCCCGCCTCGGCCGTCAGGCGGTTCGAGATCGCAACTGCGGCCTCATCGCCGAAGAGATCGAGCGTCGGCTCGCGGACGGAATGTCGATCGAGGAGGTCCGCGACGAGAAGGCCGAGGTCGTCAAAGCTATCGTTAGGAATGGAATCGTCGGCAGGTCAACAGCTTATGCCCTCATCGACGAGGTCGTCGACGTTGTCCAACAAAGTGCAAGATATCAAGCAAGTAAATCTTCCCTTTCTTTTGAACCCCGGGAAGCGCAAGCAGACACCGTATCGGACGCTTCCGTTGATAACGAAGAAGCCGGTGAACCCGATCTTGTAGATCAGGATAGCCCGTCCGAAGCTCCGTCCTTCGTTGCTGCTGACTTCTGTGACCGCTCGTCGGCCGAGACACTGTCGGCGGAGCACGCCCGTCTGCGGAGGGCTTACATACTCCGTCTCCGGTGGAAAAAGGCCGTCGAACATAGCCGGAGGCCGACCATCGCCGACGTGGATTCGCTCGAGCGGGTCGTGGAGTTGATGGACCCGGACGACTGGATGACCTCGTTTCTTAATCATCTCGCGGCGCAGGCAGAGCGCTCTCCGTTCAAGCGCCCTTGCACGCTGCACTGACGGTCAACGAACCTCACCTTCGTGGCCGGTCACCAGACCGCCGCAGGCAGGCGCCTTGCCGCTTGCAGCATCCGGTCAC
>JAPLPC010000124.1 GCA_026400425.1 Hyphomicrobiales bacterium
GGCCAGCAGTTTCAGCACCTGTGCCTGGACGGAAACGTCGAGCGCGGAGACCGGCTCGTCCGCGACCAGCACGTCGGGCTTCAGCGCCAGCGCGCGGGCCAGGCCGATGCGCTGGCGCTGGCCGCCGGAAAATTCATGCGGATAACGCTCCATGGCACCGGCATCGAGGCCGACCATGCTGAGGATGTCGCGGGCGCGGTCGAATGCCACTTTCGTGGCGGTGCCGCGGGATATCGGTCCGTCGCTGATGATCTGGCCCACTTTGCGGCGCGGATTGAGCGAGGCGAACGGATCCTGGAAGATCATCTGAATGCGATGACGCTGCGCGCGCAGCGCCTTGCCGCCGAGTGCGGTGAGATCGACGTCGCCGATTCGCACGGTGCCGCGGTGCCGGAGCCGGACTCGCCGACCAGACCGACGGGCTCGCCCTTCAGGATGGAGAACGTCACTTCATTCGCGGCCTGCACGCGGCGATCCGGCTTGAACCAGCCCTGCGGGGTCACATAGGTCTTGTCGAGACCGACGACATCCACCGCTCTGCGCGTATCGTCGAGCGGGGCGCGCACCGGCGGATGCATCGAGGGCACCGCTGCGAGCAGCGCCTTGGTGTAGTCGTGCTGCGGATTCTTGAAGACGGCGTCGATCGTGCCCTCTTCCACCACCTTGCCGTAGCGCAGCACGACCACGCGGTCGGCGATGTCGGCGACGACGCCGAAATCATGGGTGATGAACATCACTGCCATGTTGCGATCACGCTGCAGATTACGGATCAGCTTGAGGATCTGCGCCTGGGTGGTGACGTCGAGCGCGGTGGTCGGCTCGTCGGCCACCAGCACCTTGGGCTCCAAAGCGAGCGCCATCGCGATCATGGCGCGCTGGCGCTGGCCGCCGGACAGCTGATGCGGATAGGCGCGGATGATGCGCTCGGGGTCGGGCAGACCGACTTCCTTGGCCAGACTGAGCGCCTTGGCACGACGCTCCTTCGGCGTCAGCAGGCCATGCGCCTCGAACATCTCCATCATCTGCTCGCCGATGCGCATCAGCGGATTGAGTGCGGTCATCGGCTCCTGAAACACCATCGCGATGCCGCGACCGCGCGTGCCGCGCCAGCCGTCTTCATCGAGCTTCAGCAGATCCTTGCCCTCGAAGGCGATCTCGCCGGCTGCGACCTGCACCGTATCCGGCAACAGGCCCATCAGCGCATGCGCGCACATCGACTTGCCCGAACCGGACTCGCCGACCACGCAGACGATTTCGCCGGGGATCAGATCGATCGACACGTCATCGACGGCGAAGGCACGTTCGCCGCTCTTGGGCAGCGCGATCTTGAGGTTCTTGATGGCGATCGTGGGCGCTTTGGACATCAGCGGCTATCCTTTGCGAGGCGCGGATTGAGCGCATCGTTGAGGCCCTCACCGATTAGATTCATGGCCAGCACCGACAGCAGAATGGCGATGCCGGGGAATACGGTGATCCACCACGCCTGACGGATCACGGTGCGCCCGGCGCCGACCATATAGCCCCAAGACATCAGATTGGGATCGCCGAGACCGAGAAACGACAGCGAGGATTCCAGCAGGATCGCATTAGCGACCATCAGCGAGGCCAGCACGATGATCGGCGAGATCGTGTTCGGCAAAATCTCGCGCCAGATGATCCAGCTGTTGCTCTGGCCGGTGACCACCGCGGCCTGCACATATTCGCGGGTGCGCAGCGACAACACCTCGCCACGCACCAGACGCGCGACTGGCGGCCACGACACGATCGCGATCGCACCGACGATGGAATAGATCGACGGCTGCAGGATCGCCACCAGCACGATGGCAAGCGCGAAGCTCGGGATCGTCTGGAAGAATTCAGTCAGGCGCATCATCAGGTCGTCGACGCGGCCGCCGAAATAGCCGGCGATGGCACCGACCGGCACGCCGATGGTCAGCGCCACGGTGGTGGAGACCAGACCGACCAGCAGCGACACGCGCGCGCCGTAGATCAGGCCGGCGAAGATATCGCGGCCGAGCGCATCGGTGCCGAGCGTCACCATGGGATTGGTGAAGGGCGGCAGGAACGGGCGCTGCGCCATGCGCCAGGGCGAATTCGGGAACACCCACGGGCCGAACACGGCCACGCTGACCGCGATCAGCAGCAGGGTCAGACCGATCAAGCCGCCGGGATTGCGCAGCATCGACTTCCAGAACTTCATCATTTGGCAAACTCGATGCGCGGATCGACGACGCGATAGACGAGGTCGGTGACGAGATTGAAGACCAGCACCATGGCCGAACAGACCGTGAAGACGCCGAGCAGAAGGTTGTAGTCGCGCTGCAGCAGCGCCTCATACAGCAACCGCCCGATGCCCGGCCATGCGAACACCGTTTCGGTGAGCACGGCGCCGCCGATCAGCGTGCCCGAATGCACGCCGGCCAGCCCGGCAGCAATGCATTGCGCAGCACATGGCGGCGCTGGATCACATTGTCGCGCAGCCCCTTGGCGCGCGCAGTCTTGACGAAATCCAGTCGCTTCACTTCGAGCATCGAGGCGCGCGTCATGCGCGTATAGGTCGCCATGAAGAACAGGCCGATGGTCATGGCCGGCATCACCAGATGCGCGCCGACATCGAGCGCATGGCGCCAGCCGGTATAGTTGGCACCGACGGTTTCGTAGCCGAAGCTCGGCAGCCAGCCGAGATAGACCGAGAACAGCAGGATCGCCATCAGCGCGACCCAGAAAATCGGCGTCGCATAGAACAGAAGCGCGGAGACGGTGATCGCAGTATCGGCCCATGTGCCCGCAAACCGCGCTGCCAGCGTGCCGAAGGTGATGCCGAGTAATAGCGATATGCCGAACGCCGTCAGCGTCAGCAGCAGCGTGGCCGGCAGCCGCTCGACGATCAGCTGCGACACCGGCGCCTGCTGGCGGAACGAGAAGCCGAGATCGAGCTGCACGATGCCCTTCACGTAAGAGAACAGCTGTTCGGGCAGCGGCTTGTCGAGGGAGAATTTCTCGCGCAACTGCTGGACGAACATCGGATCGCTGGCGCCGGCCTCGCCGGCCATCACCGACGCCGGATCACCCGGTGCGAGACGAATGAGAAAGAAGTTCATGACGACGATCGCCAGCAGGACGAAAACGCCCTTCACGATCCTCTGGGCAACGAATGACAGCATCAGAGGTCCATCGCATTCAGATTTGGAGGTACGAAAATGATCCGCCGTCATTGCGAGCGAAGCGAAGCAATCCAGTCTGCACGTGTGGCATTCTGGATTGCCGCGTCGCTACGCTCCTTGCAATGACGGCTGATGGGTCAGCTTGTTGTCTTACTTGTCCAGCCAGGCGTCGCGGAAGCCGTCGTTGACGCCGATGCCGGTGGTGATCAGGTTCTTGACCTTGCAGCTCATGATGGTCGGGAACTGCAATTCGAGCTGCCATGCCACCGGCACGTCATCGACCAGGATCTTCTGAACCTTGTCGTAGATCTCCTTGCGCTTCGAATCCGGCGTGGCAACCGCGCCTTCATCGAACAGCTTGTCGACCTCGGGGTTCGAGTAGCCTTCGACGTTGTTGAACATCTGGCCCTTGGTGATCTGGCTCGACACGTAATTACGGGACACGCCGAGGGCGGGATCGCCGTACTGATAGAGATAGGTGAAGGCAAGGTCGTAGTCCCAGTCGCCGATGCGCTGGTTGACGCCGGCAACGTCGGTCGCGATGGTTTCGATATTCATGCCGACATCGACGAGGTTCTGCTTCACCGCCTCGCCCCAGCGCGTCCAGGTTTCGCCGTAAGCGAGCGGCATGATGCGGATCTTCTCGCCCTTGTAGCCGGCTTCCTTCAGCAGGGCCTTGGCCTTGGCCGGGTCGTACGGATACTTGGTGACGGCGTCGGTGTAGAATTTGATCGCCGAGGACGACGGCCCGGTGGCCACCTTGCCGAGGCCGTTC
>JAPLPC010000513.1 GCA_026400425.1 Hyphomicrobiales bacterium
GCGCAAGCGCGTGGCGCTGGCGCAGGTGCTGATCCGCAATCCCAAAATCCTGTTGATGGACGAGCCGTTCGGCCCGCTCGATGCGCAGACCCGCCAGGTGATGGGCAATCTGCTGCTCGATCTGTGGACCAGGGACCGCAAGGCGGTGCTGTTCGTCACCCATGATCTGGAAGAGGCGATCGCGCTCGCCGATCGCGTCGTTATCATGTCGGCCGGGCCCAGTGCGCGCATTATCGGCGACTGGCGCGTGACGCTGCCGCGCCCCCGCGACATTTTCGAGGTCCGGCTCGACAAGGAATTTCATGCGCTGCATCGCGAGATCTGGAGCGTGTTGAAGGATGAAGTGATGAAGACCTATGCCCAGGCCGGCGGCATCGGAGGTGCCGCATGAGCCGCCCCGTCCTGCTCGCATGTCAGGTGCTGGTCGCCGTGGTCACCATCGCGCTGTGGCATCTGCTCACCTCGGTCGAAATCCTCGGCCGCGTGCTGCTGCCGCCGTTCTTCTTCTCGACGCCGGTGGATGTGTTCAACCAGGTCGTGTCCTGGTTCGCGTCCGGCATGATCTGGAAACATCTCGGCATCACGTTGCTGGAATCGGTGCTCGCCTTCGTGATCGGTTCCACGCTCGGCGTGTTGATCGGCTTCTGGTTCGCGCGGCAACCTTTGCTGGCCGCGATCTTCGATCCCTATGTGAAGATGGCCAATGCGCTGCCGCGCGTGGTGCTGGCGCCCATTTTCGCGCTGTGGCTCGGGCTCGGCATCTGGTCGAAGGTGGCGCTCGGCGTCACGCTGGTGTTCTTCATCGTGTTCTTCAACGTCTATCAGGGCGTCAAGGAGGTCTCGCCGTCGGTGCTCGCCAATGGCCGCATGCTCGGCATGAACGAACGGCAGTTGATGCGCCATGTGTTCTGGCCGTCTGCGCTGTCCTGGATGTTCTCGTCATTGCATACGTCGGTGGGCTTTGCGGTGGTCGGCGCCGTTGTCGGGTGGGTTTGCCGGCATGTTCGTGCTGGCAGCGTTCGTCATCGCCATCGACATTCTGGTGACCGTGGTGGAGCGTCGGCTGCTGGTGTGGAAGCCTGTCGTCGGCACGCATTAGTGCGTGCATACCGGTCGTAAGCCGACGGTGCGTGATAAGCGTCTGCAGTTGTCATGAAAGTGATATCAACCGCAGGTTGACTTTTTACCAGTGCAGATCGACTGTGCCCCTCGACGACGGCATGTCGTCCGAGCGTTTGGAGGCACCAGTGTTTTTCAAGCACAGCAGTGTTTCAGGTAGTCACGTTCAGACTGTGTGTGCTCCGAACAGTCACAACCAAGATCCATCAGGGAGAGACAACATGAGTGACGAGTCACTGTCGTCCGCACTGAGCGGACTTTCGCTGCAAGATCTCACCGTCGATGCGGATGGCCGGGTACGGATCGCAAATCCGGATATCGCACGGAAGATTTCCGATCTGACCGGCGGGTCAGCGGCCCGTGCGCTGTCCGACAGTCTCAACACCGGCACCTGCCACAACACCGCGTGCTTCGCGCCCGGCCTCGATCAGATCGCCAAACGAGGCAATCCTGGCTTGCGCTGACGTCACACTCGAACCGTGATCCAGGGAGGCGAGCATGGGTGCCGCAATCGCCGAACAGTCGTTACGCAAGAACTGTCGCGAGGCCTGGGCGGAGGATCATCTGCAATTGATCCTGATGCCCACGGAGAAGTGCAATTTTCGTTGCGTCTATTGCTACGAGGATTTCTCCATCGGCCGCATGGACGAGGCGGTGGTCGCGGGCATCAAAGCCCTCGTGCGTCGCCGTGCTCCCTCCCTGTCATCCATCGAGATCAGCTGGTTCGGCGGCGAGCCGACGGTCGCCGGCGATATCGTGCTCGACGTCATGCGCGAGGCGCAGCGGATTACGCAACCGCTGGGCGTCGCGCTGCGCGGCGGCATGACCACCAATGGCTTCCTGCTCACCGCCGAGCGCTACGCCGCATTCCACCGCAGCGGCATCACCGATTATCAGATCACGCTGGACGGCCCGCAGGCCTATCACGACACCACGCGGCTGCAAGCCAATCGGAAAGGCAGCTTCGCCGAGATCTGGGCCAATCTGCTGGCAATCCGCGACGTGCCGGCCGATGGCGAAATTCTGCTGCGGCTGCATCTGACGCGCCAGAATGTCGAGGCCGTGCCGGATTTCGTCGGCACCATCGAACGCACCTTCGGCGACGATCCGCGGTTTCGCTTCAGCCTGCAGCCGGTGGAGGAACTCGGCGGCGGCAACGACATCTCGGATCTGATCATTCCACCCACAGTGCGGTTGTGGGGCCATCGCGCCGGCACCGAGCGGAGCGCGCAGCCCTCGGCGCAGACCGAACTCGAGCGCGATCATCCGGACGATTATGTCTGCTACGCCGCCAAGGCCAATTCCTATGTCATTCGCGCCGACGGGCGGGTCGGCAAATGCACGGTGGCGCTGAAGAGCGACAGTAACTGCATCGGCCGCATCAATGCCGACGGCACGCTGGAGATCGACGCGCGCAAGCTGGCGCCATGGCTGTCCGGCTGGCAGACCCAGGAACAGAGCGCGCTGTCTTGTCCCGCGGCCGCCGTGTTCCGCTGATCGGCGGTGATGATCTTCTCACCGCCGATGCGACGCACCGGCTATCTCGTCCGCCACCCCGCGGAGGCGTGGATCGACGCGCTTGCCGTGGGCTTCGATCGGAACCCTCACCATGCTGATATGTGGGACGAGGGGAAGCTGCCGGAGCTATCAGCGGCGCTGAACAACTTCGCTTTCCTGCTGTTCAAGGCCGGCTTGCTCGATGCCGCCGACGATCTCTGCACACTGCATTGCCGCGCTCTGATCAGACGCGATGCCGGGCTTGCGGTGCAGCCATGGATCAACCGCGGACGCCTGCAGATGCGGCGCGGCCGCTTTGCCGAAGCGCGCGCGTTCCTGCTGATCGATCCATCGGCGGCCCGGATCGACGGCATCGATGTCGGGGCGCTCGATGCCGAGGCGGCGGAGGTCTGCCGCAATGTCGCGATCGTGGACGGATTCTTTCTCGCAATGGCCGAACACGGCGTCGATGCGGCCGAACATCATCTGCTGTCGGGGCCGCCCACGGTCGCGGTCGATGAGCTGCTGCTGCAGATCGCATTGTCGCGCGGTGATCACGCCGAGGTCGAGCGGCATCTCGCTGCCGTCGGAGGAGACGATGGCTACGCACCGGCCATCTGTTGTTACAACGCGGCCGTGGCCGCACACCGCGGCGATGATCAGGTCTGCATGCGATGGACGCTGCTCCTGATCGCGCTGCTGAACGACGACACCGCATCGGCCGACGACACGGCCAGCATTCTCCATGCGTTGCTGTGGCTTTGCAATTACGATCGCCGCCGCTTCGAGTCGGTCACCGCAGGCCGGGTGATGTCGTTCCTGTCGGCGAAGGCGATGGCGCTCGGGGATGTGGAACTGCAATGCCGGCTGCAGGGCCGGCGCTATGACCCGCTGCCGCAGAACTCGGCGGCCCGTCGCATGGCCCTCGATCTTCTCGACCGATGCCGTGATCGCCTGCATGCGCCGAATGTCTGCGCTACGCCGGCGTGATCGCGGTCACCTTTCCATCCGTCCAGCGCTGCTTTAACGTGCGGGCAATGGAGCTGGGAAGGACGACAGGATGGCCCGCATGATGCGATTTGTTTTGGCGCTTGCATTCGCCATTGGCGCCGCGCAAACCGCTGCCGCGCAGACCAAGGTCACCATTGCCATCGGCGGCGGAGCTTGCCTGTGCTATCTGCCGACGGTTCTGGCCAAGCAGCTCGGCGAATATGAGAAGGCGGGGCTCGACGTCGAACTCGTGGATCTCAAGGGCGGCTCCGATGCGCTGAAGGCCGTGCTCGGCGGCAGCGCCGATGTCGTGTCCGGCTATTTCGATCACTGCGTCAATCTCGCCGCCAAGAAGCAGGAGCTGCAAAGCTTCGTGGTCTATGACCGCTATCCCGGCCTCGTGCTGGTGGTGTCGCCGAAGCAGACGGGCAAGATCACTTCGGTGAAAGATCTCGCCGGCAAGCGCGTCGGTGTCAGCGCGCCCGGCTCATCGACGGATTTCTTCCTGAAATATCAGCTCAAGAAAAACGGCCTCGATCCGACCGGCACGGCGGTGATCGGCATCGGCCTCGGCGCCACCGCGGTGGCGGCGATGCAGCAGGGCCAGATCGATGCGGCCGTGATGCTCGACCCCGCCGTCACCGTGCTGCAGGGCAGCCACAAAGACCTCACCATTCTCAGCGATACCCGCACCCAGAAAGACACGCTGGATGTGTTCGGTGGCGAGTATCCCGGCGGCGCGCTGTACACGACCACGGCCTGGATCAAGAGCCATGACAAGGAAGTGCAGGCACTCACGTCTGCGATCATGCATACGCTGAAATGGATCCACACCCATTCGCCTGAAGAGATCATGGCGAAAATGCCGGAAGGTATGGTGGGCAAGGACAAGGAGCTGTATCTCGCGGCGCTGAAGAACACGCTGCCGATGTATTCCGAAACCGGCCTGATGGATCCGAAAGGCGCCGCCGCGGTGCTTGCGGTGTTCAGCGAGAGTTCACCGGAGGTCGCCAAGGCCAATATCGATGTCGGCAAGACCTATACGAACAAGTATGTCGAGCAGTTCAACGCTGGCCTTGCAGGCGGCAAGTAAAGGTCGTCATGCCGGCTGTTCCCGTTCTGCACCGCGTTCGCACGCTCGATCTCACCTTCACGGATTGGCAGTGGCCCTTTGCGGCCGAGCATCGCGCGCGCATCGACGCGCATTTTGCCGGCGAGCAGCGCAAGATCCCCGATATCTTTAATGGCGGTGTGCTGCTGGGCCGCCATATTCGCTTCGTCGGCGACGTCCTGCATGCCGACTATTTCGAAACGGACTTTGCGAGTTTTCTCGCTTGGCGTGACTGGGGCTATCCGGACGCCGGGGTCTTTAACGGTTTCGGGGCCGGCGCCATTCGTGGCAGCGACGGCGCGTTCGTGCTGGGCGAGATGGCCGCCAACACCAGCAATGCCGGCAAGATCTATTTTGCCGCCGGGACGCCCGATCGCAACGATCTGCGCGGCAAGGTGGTGGATATCGCTGACAGCGTTCGGCGAGAGACGCAGGAGGAGACCGGGCTCTCCGATGCGGATTATCGCGCCGCCGACGCGTGGGACGTGGTGGTGACCGACGGTCTGGTGGCGATGATCCGCATCCTCGACATCGATCGCCCGGGGCTTGCGGTGCAGGCGCAGATCGAATCCTGTTTGGCCACCCAGACCCATCGCGAATTGAGCGCCATTCATCTCGTCCGCAGCATGGCTGACGTCGATGATCGCATCCCGCTCTACGCACAAGCCTTCCTCGCCGCGCATTTGTGATCGCCGATCGGCACAGCCCGGCGATGGCTGGCGCTGGCCTGCGTGACGCGGACGGGCTAGCCTTCGCCACGTCATTCCGGAGTGCCCACCAGATGCCTGCCAAGAATACCCTGACGTCCTATATAGATCCCTATCGCATCGATGGATCGAAGACGTTCCGTCTCAAGGACCACGCCACCGATGCGTCGGGCGGGCTGCACAAGGAGACCGGCAAGCAGCTTATCGAGATCAATCGCCAACGGCTGCAGGACTTGCAGGAGAAGCTCTATGCTCAGGACCGCTGGTCGCTGCTGCTGATCTTTCAGGGCATGGATGCCGCCGGCAAGGACAGTGCCATCGAGTCGGTGTTCGACGGCATCAATCCGCAGGGCTGCCAGGTGACGTCGTTCAAAACGCCGTCGGCCAACGAACTCGATCACGACTTCATGTGGCGCAGCACGGTTGCGCTGCCGCAGCGCGGTCGCATCGGCATTTTCAATCGCTCCTATTACGAGGAATGCCTCGTGGTGCGCGTGCATCCCGAGATCCTGGCCAAGCAAAAAATTCCGCAGGAGCTGGTCGGCAAGCATATCTGGAAGGAGCGTTTCGAGGACATCACGGCGTTCGAAAAATATCTCGCGCGCAATGGCACCGTGGTGCTCAAATTCTTCCTCAATGTGTCCAAGGAAGAGCAGCGCGAGCGTTTCCTGTCGCGCCTCGACGAGCCCGCCAAGAACTGGAAATTCTCCATGGCGGATGTCGCCGAGCGCGGGCTGTGGGACGACTATCAGGAGGCCTATCAGGACATGATCGGCCACACCGCGACGGGCCATGCGCCGTGGCACGTGGTGCCCGCGGATCGCAAATGGTTCGCGCGCGTGGTGATCGGTTCGGCCATCGTGCACGCGCTGGAGCAGCTCGATCTCAAATTCCCGGTGGTCGGTGGCGATGATCTCAAGGAATTCGAGATGGTTCGCGAAGCGCTGCAGAAAGAGGGTGGGTGTGTGTTGAAGAAAGTCGCCAAGAAGCTGCAGCCGTAGGTGACGCGCGGGGGCCAACATTTGCGGGATAAGCGGGTCCAACCGCGGATTGAGATGGCGTGGCTTTTTGACAGTTGAAACAGCGACGCGCCTCCTCTCCCTCCCCCGCCCGCGCGAAGCTACGCTTCGCTTGTCGGGAGAGGGGACACCACTGCCGCAGTCTGCTCAACTCAACTTCAGCTCTTTCAGCACCGCAGCCACTCTGTCCTGCACGGCGTCCGGCAGCGGCAACACGGGGCGCGGCGGCTTGGCGTCGGTGATGCCCAGAATATCCGCCGCCGCATAGATCACGCGCAGGCTCGAATACTGCTTGAACAGATCCCACAACGGCTGCAGGGCGGCGTTCAAGCGTCGCGCCTCGGCGGCATCGCCGGCCAGCGCCGCGCGGGTGAGGGCGAGGCAGCTGTGCGGAAACAGGCCGGCCGCGACCGAGTACCAGGCTTCGCCGCCGGCCAGCAGCGCTTCGGTGACGTTCCAGTCGCCGGCATAGCCGATGGGGAAACCGGCGGGGACCGCCGCGCGCCGCTGCTGCAGATGATCCGCGATGACATCGGCATCCGGCGCCGTGCCTTTCAGAGTGGCGACGCCGGGAATGCGCGCGATGCGGCCCACCAGTTCCGGCGTGAAGGTGAAATGCGTGGTGGCGAAGTTGTCGTAGATGACCAGCGGCAATCCACTTTCGCCGGCGACGGTCTTGAAC
>JAPLPC010000634.1 GCA_026400425.1 Hyphomicrobiales bacterium
GCTACGCCGCGGCGCAGCCCCGGCCCTCCCCACTGCGCGGCTCCGCCGCTGGGGGAGGGAGCACGACTATCTGCGCGCGTTGCCTGTTCAACATGGCAAACAGCCCCATCATCCCCTGAAATCAAATCCATCGCGTCCACTCACACCTTCGCGTTCTCGCCGCGCTTGCGCGCCCGAGCTGTGCGCATTCCCACCGGCCCTCCCGGAAGAGGGCGTGCGGAACGCCGGGTGCCGAGCACCCGTGGGTGCCTGATGCCGATGCGGTACTCCGCAAGGGATGCATCAGGACTTTCCGGAATGCCGAGCGAGGCCCAGCGTTCCGCACGCGGTGTTCGGCGTGCTGCTGTCCCCGGGGTCGACGACCCTTGGACGACCCTGAACGCCAAGGCGAAGGGGTCGGTGACAGAAGCGCTTCGCCAGACTCCGCCGACAAGGTCGTCCGTCGGCGTGGCCTGGTCTCGATTCATCCGCAAGTGAGCCGGTCCCGAGCCAGTGGCAGGTCTGGCAAGCGTCCGTCCCGCCCGCAGGCGAATCTCGTCCCGACACCGCGCGACGCCCCATCTTTGGCGCCCACCGCATCCAGCCCCGCGAACGTGACGATCGCGCTCGCCCCTCTCATCGAGGCCGGACGACGGGGACAATAATCCTCTCCGGAAATCTGTCAAGAACAAAATAGGAACATTTGTCGCCACATGCTGCGGCTGTCACCCTCGCGCATGCGGGGGTCCAGTCGTCGCTGGCAGTGCGGCTGCGCCCGAGAGGTCGGAGTTTACTGGATTGCCCGGTCAAGCCGGGCAAAGACAATGGAGAGCTGGGGTGTCCGATCAATCAGGTTCCGATCGGGCAGGAAGCGCTGGGGATTGCGGCCTCCTGAGAGGTTGAGGCCCCCGGCGCGACGTGTTACCTGACGCGGCACGCGGGTATAGCTCAATGGTAGAGCAGCAGCCTTCCAAGCTGAATACGAGGGTTCGATTCCCTCTACCCGCTCCAATCCATTCGCCGGTTTCACAAGCCTCCGCCATCTCTTGCGGATCGATGTCGCGTGCGGTGTGCCGGTGATGGCGCGCAGCCCTGGTTAGGCCGTTGCCTTGTAGGGGGAGCGAGGCCCATGCGCGGCGCTGTTCCGCGTCTTGTCACCGGTCTTTTCCGCTGCAGCCCGCTGCTCGCATTTGCTGCGGATCTCTTCGAGCTCTTCATCGGTCAGATGCTCGATACCGACGAACGAATTGTGCGCGGCGCTGGCGCGGATCAGTTCGTCGAGTTTCACCTGAATGGCAGCGCTGTCGCGGTTCTGCGAGTTCTGAATCAGAAACACCATCAGAAACGTGACGATGGTCGTTCCGGTATTGATGACGAGCTGCCACGTATCGGAATATTGAAACAGCGGGCCGCTGACGGCCCAGATGACCACCACGCTCGCCGCGAGGATGAATGTGCTGGCGCGCCCGGCCGCGTTTGATGTCCAGTTGGCGACGCGATTGAAAATGCTCGAAAAGCCGTCGTCCTCAGTCTGCTGCTCGGACATGCCGTCTCCAATCTTTGATATGGCTTCCAGACGGCGTGTGGATCGTCGTCACGGTTGGTGCGCTGCTGTGTGGGCAGGTGGGATCGGCGCGGCGAAAAGGGCATGACCGGAGGTGCATATGCCGGGAACGGGTTAGATTGCCACGCGTACCGATGCGTTGCTGTCGCGGCGAGAAACCGGCAAAATCGCCGCGTCCATCGATCCCCGTTACGGCCGGTTGACACCCGGCATATGCTGTCGATGAAATGATCCGAAGCTGGAATGGTTGCAGCGATCGTGACGATTGTCGTCGCCGCGGGGTGACGCGGCCGATCGGTTCAGCGCAGGCGGTCGGGCTCGTCCGGCGGCGTATCGGGCTGCCAGGCCCAATTGTCGTCGGCGTGGACGTAGAACCCCAGCAGCTGGCCTTCGGTGTCGCTGCCCGGTGCCAGCATCGGCACCCGATTGCTCGGCGCCGTCATTTGCTCGCCGTGTTTTGGACCGCCGGTGCACAGCCCCGAGAAATCTTCGCTCATCGTCAGTCCTTATGTCAGTCTCTTATCAGTCTCTAATCAGTCTCTTGGACTGCGATTGGTCGGCGCGAGTGAGATGCCTTCGCGGCCGGCTTTGGCGTAGACGGATGTCACCGAGCGCTTCAGCTTCATCGCAATCAGACGGGTGGGGGTGTTTTGCTTCACCAGCAACTTCAAATTCTTCATGTCCGCAGCAGTCCATTCCTGACGGGCCGGTGCTGACGATTTGGCGACTCTAGATTTGGCAGTTTTCACAGAGGCCTTTGCGACGGGTTTCTTTGCCTTTGCGGTTTTCTTCTTTGCGGCGCTTTTTGCCATGCGATCCTCCGCTTCGCTGACTGCTGTCGATCCGCTAAGGAACGAGCCGCATTTGGCCGGGTTCCACCGGCCATCCCAAAATAGGGGCGAGGCTCGGGTGGCACTGCGTCGCAGGACGTCTTCGCGTCGGTTGCTTATCGCGCTTCTCTCGTCGCCGCTGGCTTTGTCGCGGTGAGCGTGCAAAGTGCTGGTTTAAAGCCGCTTCCGGTTCGTCTAACATCGCGGTTCCGATGAGCCGGGCACTTGCAGCTCGACCCCATGATCACAGCCACGCCAGGTCAATGACCCCAGTCTTGGAGCCGAAGTTCGACCGCAGCCCGCCAGAGCCCGCGTTTTTGCTCGGCGGTGGTGCGTGTGCCGATCTGATCGCCACGAAGAACTGGGCGGCAACGCCTCTGGGCGCCATCGAGACCTGGCCACACTGCCTGCGCAGCGCCGTCGCGCTCCTGCTGCGATCGCGCGTGCCCATCGTCATGTTGTGGGGCGCCGAAGGGGTCATGCTCTACAACGACGCATATTCCGGTTTCGCGGGCGGCCGCCATCCCGAACTGCTGGGCTCCAACGTGCGCGAGGGCTGGCCGGAGGTTGCGGCCTTCAATGACCATGTCATGAATGTCTGCCTGGCCGGCGACACGCTGCATTATCACGATCAGGAACTGACCCTGCATCGCCATGGCTCTCCGGAGCAGGTGTGGATGGATCTCGATTATTCGCCCGTGCTGGATGAGGACGGCGCGCCGGCAGGCGTGTTCTGCATCCTCGCCGAAACCACCGAGCGCGTCGCGGCCGATCGACGAACCATGTTTCTGCTGGCGCTGTCGGACGAACTCCGACCACTGACGACGCCGGCGGACATCATCCGCCTGACCGCCGATCGTCTCGGTGATTGGCTGAATGCGAGCCGGGTGTTCTACGCGGAGATCGCCAATGGCATGATGACCGTCGAGCGCGATTTCTGTCGCGGCGTCGATTCCATCGTCGGCGAACATTCGCTGGAAGCATTCGGTCCCGATCTGCTGGCCGCTTACAATGTCGGAACGCCGGTGGTGGTGCCAGGTTGAGCCTGGAGGCCCGCGCCGGATGGAGTGCGCGGGAAGTCGGCGCCTTCGTCGATGTCGTTCTGTTCGAGGAGGCGCAATGGGTCGGCCTGCTGGCCGTGCAGAGTGCCACGCCGCGGGACTGGACCGCGGCGGAGAAAACCCTCATTCAAGAGGTCGGCGAGCGCGTCAAGGTCGCGGTCGAGCGCGCGCGGGCGGAACGTGATCGCCTGTGGGACCTGTCGCAAGACCTGCTCGCCCGTGCCGACTATGCCGGCATGATGTCGGCGGTGAGCCCGGCCTGGACGCGGGTGCTCGGCTGGAGCCAGCACGAACTGCTGACCCGTGGCTACGTCAACTTCATGCATCCCGACGATGCGCCTCCGACGATCGCGGCCATCAACCGGATGGCCAGCACGCATCAACCGACCCGCTTCGAAAATCGCATCGCGGCACGCGACGGATCCTGGAAGCACATCGAATGGACGGTGGCTCCCGAGGCCGACGGCACCAACTTCGTTGCGGTCGGGCGCGATCTCAGCGAGGCCAAGGCGCGCGAGGCGGATCTGCTGGCTGCCCAGGAAGCGCTGCGCCAGAGCCAGAAGATGGAAGCGGTCGGCCAGTTGA
>JAPLPC010000116.1:0-1391 GCA_026400425.1 Hyphomicrobiales bacterium
TCCAAAGGGCGTCGTCACGCATTATCGCGGCGCATATCTCAACGCCGTCAGTAACATCCTGGCCGGCGGCCTCGGCACCCATCCAGTGTACCTCTGGACGCTGCCGATGTTCCATTGCAACGGCTGGTGCTTCCCCTGGACGATCGCAGCAGCCGCCGGGGTAAACGTGTGCCTGCGGAAGGTCGATCCCGCCAAGATTTTCGAGCTGATCCCACAGCACGGCGTCACCCACATGTGCGGAGCGCCCATCATCTACAACACTCTCATCAACGCTCCGGGCGCGCCACAGGGCAAGGCAGCATCGCCCGTCGTCGGGCTGATCGCTGGCGCCGCGCCGCCGGTCGCCGTGCTCGAGGGTGCCGAGAGCATCGGCATCAAGCTCACGCATGTCTATGGTCTGACCGAGGTCTATGGCCCGGCCTCCGTCTGTGCCGAACAGCCGGGCTGGGACGCCCTTCCGCCGGAGCAACGCGCCCAACTCAAGCGCCGGCAGGGTGTGCCCTATCCGCTTCAGGAAGCCGTCACCGTGCTCGACCCTGAAACCATGCGCGAAGTCCCCCGCGATGGCGAGACCATCGGCGAGGTCATGTTCCGCGGCAACATCGTGATGAAGGGTTATCTGAAGAACGAGACGGCAACCAAAGAGGCGTTCGAAGGCGGGTGGTTTCACACCGGCGACCTCGGTGTCCTGGACGAGTCCGGCTATGTGATCATCAAGGATCGCTCCAAGGACATCATCATTTCCGGCGGCGAGAACATCTCGTCGGTCGAGGTCGAGGACGTCCTGTACAAGCACCCCGCAATCCTGTGCGCGGCCGTGGTTGCCAAGCCGGACGCCAAATGGGGCGAGGTCCCTTGCGCGTTTGTCGAACTCAAAGACGGTGCGACGGCGACGGAGGCCGAGATTCTGGCTTACTGCAAGAGCGTGCTCCCGGGGTTCAAGTCGCCAAAGTCGATCGTGTTTGGCTCCATCCCGAAGACATCCACCGGCAAGATTCAGAAGTTCGCGCTACGCGATCAGGTCAGTTCCGCCAAGGCAATCTCGGCCTGACCTCTCAGGCCTCGATCGTGAGCCGCATGCCGGCATAGCCTGCCTCAACGCCGGGCGGCAGCTTCGACTGCAGCACGCTGTAGTCGAGATCGGAATGCAGATTGGTCAGCACCGCCCTGCGCGGCTTGAACTTCGCAATCCATGACAGCGCGTCGTCGAGGCTGAAATGGCTCGGATGCGGCGCATAGCGCAGCGCATCCACGATCCACAGGTCTAGCCCCTCCAGTGCATGAAAGCTCTCGGACGGAATGTCGTTGAGGTCCGGCGTGTAGGCGGCGGTGCCGATGCGATAGCCGAGTGCGGGGATATTGCCGTGCTGTAGAATAAAGGCGGTCAAGGA
>JAPLPC010000116.1:1413-1759 GCA_026400425.1 Hyphomicrobiales bacterium
GCTATGCGTTTCCCCAGCCTCGATCGACCGCTTCTCAAGGATTGCCGGATAATCACTTCCTGGAGCTTGCTCGAAGCAATACGCAAAGCGCGTAAGGATATCCTTGCCCGTCGACTTGTTGAGATAGACGGGAATGCGCCTGCGCTGATGAAGAACGACGGAGCGGAGATCGTCGATGCCGTGGGTCTGATCGGCGTGTTCGTGAGTCAGGAACGTCGCATCGAGATGGTCCACATTCGCGTCAATCAACTGCTCACGCAGATCTGGCGACGTCTCGATCAGCACCCGCGTCAGGCCATGAGGACCTGCTCGCTCCGCCAGCAACGAACAGCGGCGGCGGCGATTC
>JAPLPC010000102.1:0-8649 GCA_026400425.1 Hyphomicrobiales bacterium
ACGACACCGCCTTGCGCGTCCGCGGTGCGTGGCGGGTGGCACTCAAGCCCTCGGCATCTGCGGCGGCGAGCAGCCTGCGGCCGATCTCGACACGGGCCGCTTCGGCCTCGGTCGGGCCGATCAGGCCGGCTGCGGCATCGCGTCCGACCTCGACGAGCTGGTCCTTATAGACGGCGACCTCGGTGCCACCGGTCGCCGGGTCCCGCCGGCCAAGCGGCCCCAACACGGCAAAGGTCGCCGCGGCCGTCATCAAAGCGAACACAAACCATAAGGCCATCAATGGGTTCCGACGCACCTTCGAGTCGATCTAAACGTCGTCTTGGCCGGGTTACACCAGGATTGCAGGAACTTGAAGACTTCGTGCTTGAGCCGCGTGCTTTCGCCGGACAGCGACTGCGCAGCCGACAACAGTTGCGACGACGCCGAACCGGTTTCGGTGGCGCCACGCTGGACGTCGCCGATATTCGAACTGACCGCCTGGCTGCCGATCGCCGCCTGTTGCACGTTGCGCGAGATCTCCTGCGTCGCCGCGCCCTGCTCTTCCACCGCGGACGCGATGGTGGATGCGATCTCGGAGATCTGCCCGATAGTGGTGCTGATGTCCCTGATGGCGCCGACCGACTGCTGAGTGGCAGCCTGCATCTCGCTGATCTGGGCGCTGATCTCACCGGTCGCCTTGGCCGTCTGTTCTGCCAGTGCCTTGACCTCGGACGCGACGACCGCAAATCCCCGTCCGGCTTCGCCGGCGCGGGCCGCCTCGATGGTCGCATTGAGAGCCAGCAGATTGGTCTGGCCAGCAATGTTGTTGATCAGTTCGACCACGTCACCAATGCGCCCTGCCGAAGCCGCCAGCGTGGCAATCCGTTGATTGGTGGTTTCGGCCTGTGACACCGCTTCGGAGGCAATGCGTGCCGACTGCTGCACCTGGCGGCTGATCTCCGACACTGACGACGCCATCTCTTCGGTCGCCGA
The DNA here is from genome assembly GCA_026400425.1 of Hyphomicrobiales bacterium. GTDB lineage: Bacteria > Pseudomonadota > Alphaproteobacteria > Rhizobiales > Xanthobacteraceae > Tardiphaga. The sequence goes on from JAPLPC010000102.1 coordinate 973, forward strand.
CGCCACCGACTGCACATTGGTCGACGCTTCCTCCGACGACGCTGCGACCATCACCGCGAGTTCCTGCGAACGACCGGCGGTCACCGTCAGCGTGCTGGCCGAGGCTTCCAGTTCGGTCGAGGCCGACGATACGGTTTCAACGATCTCGCCGACGGCGCCTTCGAACGCGTCCGCCAACTGCAACATGTCGCGCTTGCGCTGGGCCGCTGCGGTCTCGGCCTGGGCGGCCTGGGCCGCGGCTTCCTCACGCGCCTTCTGCTCGGCATTCTTGCTGATGATGACCACGGTCTTGGCGATATCGCCGACTTCGTCGCCGCGATTGGCGCCCGGGATCGCGGCGCCGAGTTCTCCGCCGGCGATCTTCTGCAAGGCACCATTCAGCATGGTCATCGGACGCGACACGCTGAAGAAGGTGAAGACGATCGAACCGACCAGCGACAGCATCATGACGATGGCAAGCGAGATGCCGATCAGGTTGGCACGCTCGGCGGCGGCTTCGGCCTCGGCCTTGGCTTCGCCGGACCGCTTCTCGGCCGCGTCGATTGCATTATGCATCAGGGCGATAGCTTCGGCGGCGACCGGCAGGGTCTTCTGCGTGACGAAGTCGGTCTTGATCAGGCTGTTCTGCAGAACCTGCTGGTTGATCGCGTTGAACAGAACCGCGTCGGCAGCGAGTGTGTCAATGCCGGAGTGCAGCACCTTATCGCTGACTGTCTTGACTTTTGCGAGCACCTCCGTCAGCTGGGCGGACCGGTTCATAATCTCCTGCTTCTGGGATTCCTCGGCGGTTGCGGTATAGCGCCAGACCGCGGAGCGGATCGCATTGAACATGGCATCCGCTTCGAACAAGCCGCGCTCGACCTCGGCACGGTTGGCGGCATTGACCAGGTTCGGTGACGCGAACATCGCCTTCATCTGCTCCGCCCACTTCGCATTGGCCTGCGAGCGCTTGGCGACGAGATCGAATTCTGTCGCAAGCACGGCGTTCAGCTGCGCGGCATTGTCGGCATACTGATCGACCAGGGTCTTAATCTTGCTCAACCTCTCGCGATTCTGGGGCAGGCTGGCCAGTTTGGTCGCGTCGTCGAGCTCCTTGCCGGCGAGCAGCTTGAACTCAGCGATCGAGTTCGCCGGCTTGTCCAAAGCTGCCTTGGTTTGCGCCAGCCGCATATCCTTCACCGACAATTGCATGCTCTCAACAATAATGGTTGCGCGCAGCGCATGACTGAGAATCGACTGCTGGATGCCGGCCGTGGTCTGTGACTCTTCGACAGACCGCGACGAGATGAACTGGTTGGCGACCATGGCGCCGGCGACGAGAATGCCGAACGCGCCGACAAGCCCGAGCTTGACGCCGATGCGATTGAATTTCACCACGGAGATGACCCTCTTGAAAAGCGTTCGACGATCCGAAAATATCCGCGGCCCGGCCGGCCGGTCGTAGATCGACGCACCAAAATAACGCGTGCGATACAAGCGCTGGTAAATTCCAAAACTGCCAACGAAGAACGGCGACTGCCAAAAAATGCAAATGAACGCCGCATGATACCCATCAATAATAGGCTGATACCACCGGCGATTTGATAGTTGTTGTTTTGATACCATGCTCGTCAACATGCGACGTCATGACTCAGGCAAAGTCTTAAACCGTTTGCCGTCGATCGCCGTCCACGCAGCGCGGCGTGAAGAAGCAGCGCCGGCGTGAAGAACAGGTCGCTGTGTGGCACCCTGCCCCGATGAACGCACGCGTAGCTTCTGCGCGGTCAGCCGGTCTTTTTCGGCTTCTCGACCACCACCATCGCCTGTTCGGCGGCGCGGGTCATCAGGGCGGCGTAGTCCTGACCGAACAACGCGTGGCAGAAGCGGATCGCGGTCTTCGCTTGCAACTGGCGATAGCCGCGCACACGGGCATCGGCTGCGCGCAGCGATTGCACCAGCGCTTCGGTGGATTTCTCGACATATTGCTGCAGGTCCGAAAAGGTCCGCAGCGTCACCTCGTTGATCGCCAACTCGCTCGCATAGGTCCGGCACACCGCGACGAAGCCGATGAGAGCGACGACCTCCTCGACCTCCGATGGATCGATGGTTGCGGTCGGTGCGATTTCCTTGTCGGGGCGCTGTCGCAACAGGCGGCGCACGCGGCCCGGCACGCTTTCGATCTCCGACTGCAAGGTCGAGGAAATCTCCACCCGGATCGCCGCCATCTGGCGGCCCCAGGCGCTGTCATTGCGCATGTCGAGTTCGGTGCGCAGGCCGCGCACGCCGTCATGGGCGATTTTCAGCAAAGCGGGTGCGCTGTCCAACCGGCCGCGGCGGATGTCCACCCGCAGATTGGCCGCGACATTGTGCAGATCGGCCAGCGCCATGGTCACCGCCACACCATAGGGCGTGGCCGCGACGCGCAATTCGTCGTCGGAAGCGGCGATCTTCACCGCCAGACGGATGATCTGCCAGGGCGCCGCCAGCCGCTGCATCACCAGTGAAAGCGCGAGCGGCAACACTTGCGGCGTGGCCAAAGGCGGCAGGTTGAGCGCGCTGTTGACGGACGCGACCTGGGCTTCGCCGAAGCTGCGCATCACACCGGGCAATTTGCCGGCGAAGGCGTCGAGCTGTTCACGCGCCTTCAAGGCGGCGCCGATCGCGGGCAGATCCTCGACGGCGTGGGTCGGCCCGATGCGGGCAGCGCGGCCGCCGGCGTCGCCCGACACCACATGCGCGATGGCCGCAGCCGCCGTCTGCTGCAACTTCTTCACCGCGCGTTCGACATTGGCGACGTTGTCGGGCGATGCCGCAATGGCGGCTTCGAATTCGCGCACGGCCTCCGCGGACTCGCGCTCCAGCCATTGCCACACGGGCAGTAGTGACGGACGCCGGATCTGACCGGGCCGTACCGCCTGGACGCCATCCACCAGGAACGGCTCCAGCGACTTGAAAACCAGGCGGGAGGGATCCTCAACCCGCGGTCGCACCGCATCTTCGTGCCCGCGGATCGTGCCGCGTAGCAGATCGAGCACGAACTGGGCGACCTTGACGTCCTCGCCGCGTTCGATCGCGCGCTCGTATTCGCGCAGCAGAAGCATCTGCGACTGCTGCGGCAGTTGCGCAAGATAGTCCCGGAGGCGATCGATGGAGGACTTGTTCATATGGCCCAGAAATCAGTACGCGCCCGCAGGTTCAAGACCATACGCGGCCACCGTGTGTCGTAGCAGCATCGTCGTTAAGAAGCGGTTACGGATATTTTCTTTCAAATCAATGCGTTACGAAATATCGAGCAGATTCAAGCGGTTTTGGCCGGGCGGGTTTTCCCGCGTCGTCGCCTCGCCTGGCGGGTCTTCATCGGCGCGGCGGCGACGGCGGCTGCAACGCCCTCCGGAACCATGCGGAGCGCCATCCGTTCGCTATCCATCAGTGGTCGAGGACTAGAAATGCCATCCGAGAATGAAACAGCCGTTGCCGAGCACGAAACGCCGGCGACCGACCACACCCCAGAACCCGCCAGAAAGCTGACGATCGGCCTCGGCATCTGGATCATCGTGGCAAGTATAGCCGTGCTGGCCGTCTATGCGCTGGTCGCAAGATAGGTTCTGAAAGTCCGACGGGTCGCGTTAGAACCCGCCCCTGGCGGGGCCGGCGGTCCTACGCGGACGCCCAGGCGCCTTCAGGGCTGCGGCAGGCGGTGCCGCGCGCCGATTTGATGTCGCCGTTCACCGTAATGGTGTGCGAGAACCCGCGGCACTCCTTGCCCTTCTGGTTGTAGATGGGCCCTGCGACGATGTTGCCATAGCGCCCGCTATCCTGATTGCGCCAGGGCACCGGCGCGCCGGGAGCGCCGCGATCGAGTGCGGCGAGCTGCGCCTCATAGGCCAGCCGGCGGTCCTCGTCATTGAGCTGCGCGCCTAGCCGGGTTCCCATCAGGCCCCCGAAAGCGGCATTGGTGACGGCCGCCGCCGCACTCTGCTCCGACAGGCCAATGGCCGACTTCGTGTTGTTATAGGCGCGCGCAATCGTATCGGTGCCGAGGCTGCCATCCGACGTCGTCATGTCGCATCCACCGAGCGCAAGCGCCACGGCGGCAACACAGAGCATGTCGAACCTGAGCATCAACGAAACCTCGCACAAAATACCGGCGGCCAGCAAACGCCAAAGTGGTTACGAACGCGATAATTCGGGCGGGATGAGGGCGCGAGGGAACTCCCCCTCGGAACTCGTGTCCGAGGGTTCGTCCCGCCTCCCTGCCCGATGCGATCGGTGGCGGCCTGCCGTTTCGTCGCCGATGCCACGGCCCTCGTAAGGCCCCGACCTCCTCGCGTGTCATTATTTTCTGACGCATGCGAACCGAGGAATATCTGACACTTCTGCTGGCGTGATTTGCATGATTCGCAGTGACCGTTTGCGATCATGACGCGGTCGTTTTCGGGATCATGTTTCGCAGGCGGTAAGCACTTCCGCATCGTTCGATAGTTGGTTGACTAATCTCAAGACGCTCGAAGTGTAGTTCGACAATTCCCGCTTTTTTCCGCTTGCGCGCCTTGTCAAACCGAATCCCCACTCCTAGCCTCAACAGACTGCAATGACATGGCGCTCGTCATTCAATGCGCCAAGACGGCATCAGTCCCATGTGTCCATGAGCCCCCATGCGTTCAGCGTCTGCGTAGATCCAGAACCCACGCGTATCAGTCGCCGACGAGGCCCCGACGATCCGGCATTCCTGCCTGAGCGGGTGCGAAACTGCGCCTACAGCGCGTCTGGGAATGTTGATGTCACGGCCGTATCATGTCGATCTGCAATCCACGTCTGAACCATCATCGAGCGCCCCCCACCACGGAACGACCGTGGTGGCCGCCCACGCCCATCATGCGATCTGGGAGCGTGAGATATTCCATGACATCGCGACCGCGCTGCCGCGGCGGCAAGTCGAGAGTCTGCTGATGTCGTTCCTCGGCATGCTGCACTCGATCAAGGAACGTCTGCAGCGCGACGCCATCGACCTGCACGAAATCCGGCCTATCGCCCACAACGTCAAAGCCGTCAGCGGGCAATTCGGTTTCCTCGCTTTATCGTCTTTCAGCGACCTGCTCATCAGCAACGACGAAGCGCCGCGGTCGAAAGATCATCTGTCGATCTGGTTGGCGCTGATCGTCGCCAGCATCGAAGCCGTACACAACTACTTGCAGGATTCATCAGGCGCACCCGGCTGAGGTCATGATGTCCAGTAGCGAAACCAAGTTTGAGACCGACCCCTTGCCGATCGGCGCGAGCTTGCTGTCCGACGACAACCGGTCGCTGATCTGGCTGCTGGCTTGCACCAGCACGATCGTGTTTGCGAGCTGCGTGTTCGCGACATCGCTGACCCGCGTCTCCGCTGGCGTTCCGACGATCTGGTTTGCCGATGGCATCGTGATCGCCTACATGATGCGCTCGGCGCTGCGATGCTGGCCGTGGATTGCCGCGACGACGACCGCCGCCAGCATTGCTGCGGCCCTCGTCGGTGGCGACCGCATCGAAATCGCGGTGGCGCTGTCGCTCTGCCACAGCATCGAAATCCTTCTCGTCTCGGGACTGCTGCGACGCTGCTGCCCGGATTTCGCGCTGGACCGACCGGTCGATCTGGCGTGGTTCACGCTGATCGCCATCGTGCTGGGCCCTCTGGTGTCGGCGGCGTTGGCCACCGGGTTCATGACCCTGTGGTCGAACCAGCCCGTCACCGATCTGTTCAGCAACTGGCTGATGGCCAATGCGCTGGGCACGCTGTTGATCGCGCCGCTGCTGCTCAGCATCAACCGGACGACGCTGCCCAGCCTGTCGGCGGTGTCCGGCGCCAAGATCATGGCGATGCTGCTCGTGAATGTGCTCCTGGTGCTGGCGGTGTTTTCGCAACCGCGATCGCCGCTGCTGTTCTCGCTGTATCCGGCGCTGATCGTCACCGCGTTCGTCACCGGCCTGTTCGGCTCGGTGGTGTCGCTGCTGGTGATCGCGATCATGACGATCGGGCTCAGCATCGGCAGCTCAGGTCCGCTCTATCTGCCGGACTGGTCGATCGCCGAGCGCACGCTGCTGCTGCAGATCTTCCTGGCGACGGCGGTGCTGGTGGCGTTGTCGATGAACTCGGTGCTCGCGCTGCGCGACCGGTTGAAACGCGATCTGGCGCGCAGTTCGCTGTGTGCCGAAACCGCCAGCCACGCCAAGACGGATTTTCTGGCCTCGATGAGCCACGAGATCCGCACCCCGCTCACCGGCATCACCGGCTTCGTCGAGCTGTTGCTGAAACGCAGCGACCTGCCGCACGACGTGCGGCGCCAGTTGCAGCGGATCTCCGAAGCCAGCGAGTCGTTGATGACTGTGGTCAACGACGTGCTCGACTTCTCCAAGATCGAAGCCGGCGCGGTGCGATTGATCCCTGCACCGTTCTCGCCGCACAGCGTGGTGTCGTGCTGCGTCTCGATCGTCAGCCCGGTGGCGGACCGCAAGGGGCTGGAATTGCGCAGCGAGTTAGCGCCGGACGTCCCTGCATTCGTCCTCGGCGATGAAGCCAAGCTGCGCCAGGTGCTGCTCAACCTGGTCAACAACGCCGTCAAGTTTTCCGAGACCGGCGCGATCACCATCGCGGTCAGGCGGTCCGCCATCGATCCCGACAATCTGGTGTTTTCCGTCCAGGATCAGGGCATCGGCATTTCCGACGAGGGCCAGGAACGGCTATTCCAGCGTTTCTCCCAGGTTCATCACGGCGATGCGCGCGCCTTCGGCGGCACCGGGCTGGGGCTGGTGATCTGCAAGCGGCTGGTGGAGCTGATGGACGGCTCGATCACGGTCAGCAGCCAGCCGGGTCAGGGATCGACGTTCAGCTTCACCGTCCGTCTGCGCGAGATCCGCGAGCCACCGCGACCGGTGCCCGTACCGAGACCGGAGATCGCCGCCCGGCGCGGCTGTCCGATCCTTCTGGTGGAAGATACCGTGATCAATCAGGAGATCGCGTCGGCGATCCTGTCGACCAATGGCTACCAGGTCGATCTGGCCTCGAGCGGCTGGGAGGCGATCGAAAAAGCGCAGGCGCGGGACTACGCGCTGATCCTGATGGACATCCAGATGCCCGGACTGAGCGGTGTCGATGCGGCGCGCGCCATTCGCGCGCGTCACGGCGGCCCGCGCAGCAAGATGGTGGCGATGACCGCGAACGTGCTGCCGAGCGACGTGACACGCTATCTGACCAGCAGCTTCGACGCCCATCTCGGCAAGCCGTTCAAGCAGGCCGACCTGCTCGACCTCGTGCATCGCCTCACCCGGCAGGCGGCGTGACGCCGACCGTGCCCGGCAGCGCGAGATCCGCGCGCAGACCACCGATCGGCGCCTGGCCGAGCGTCAGGCTGCCGCCGTAAAGCGCCGCCAGATCCGTGGCCCGGTCGCTGTCGGACAACCCGGCCCCGTCGTCGTCCACGATGATGCGCAGCACCGGCGACGGATCGTTGCGGCCGTTCTGCTCGATCGCTGCGGTGATGCGGACCTGGCTGTCGGCCCATTTGCAGGCATTGTCGACGAGGTTGCCGACCATCTCTTCGAGATCCTGCTTCTCGCCGCGAAACCGCGCATCGGGATCGGCCACCAGCGCGATGTCGCGCGCGCGGTGGATCTTCTCCATGGTCCGGCACAGCGCCGCCAGCGTGGGCGCGACGTCCGTCACCG
>JAPLPC010000102.1:8688-9795 GCA_026400425.1 Hyphomicrobiales bacterium
TCCGTCACCGTGCCGATGATGGTCACGCGCGCCGCGATCCGCGCCCGCTCGAGATGATGGGCGACCTGATCGCGCATCACATCCGCCTGCTCCAGCACCTTGGCGGCGAACGGATCGGCGGCATCGCCGTTCTGGCGCGCCGCCGCAGCCTCGTTGACGATCACCGAGAGCGGCGTCTTGATGGCATGGGCGAGATTACCGACATGGGTGCGCGCGCGCTCGACGATGGCGCGATTGGCATCGAGCAGCGCATTCATCTCGCGCGCCAGCGGCGCGAGCTCGACCGGATAGGCGCCTTCCAGCCGATCGGCGCGACCCGAGCGAATGTCGGAAATCGCTTCGGACAGGCGCTTCAGCGGCGCAAGGCCGAAACGGACCTGGAACAGCGTGGTCAGCACCAGCACGACCGACAGGGCCGCGAAGGTGCTGCCGAGATAATAATCGAAGGCGCGGGTTTCCTCGGTAATCTCGGTCGCATCGCCGGCCACGCTGACGCGGAATTTGCCGTCGGCGCCGAGATCGACCGGCCGCTCGACCATGCGCAGATGCTGGCCTTCGGGCCCTTCCACATAACCGAGCCTCACACCGGACGCCGTCAGTTCTGCGCCGTGGTCTTCCAGCTTGGGCAGTTTCTTGTCCCACAGCGAGCGCGACGCCCGCAGCTCGGCCTTGTCGCCGTCGGTCGGTGCAATTTCCCAATACCAGCCGGACAGCGGCAGTTCGAACAGCGGCTCACCGAGCGACGGCATCGCCTGCGGATCGGACGTATCGGCGGGCGAAGCGACTTCGGCCACCAGCGTGCGCAGATACAGATTGAGCCGGCGATCGAAGGCGCGTTCGGTGGCGCCGCGATAGACCGACGACAGGATGATGCCGGTGAGCACGAGGATCACCACCACCCAGACGGTCGCCGTGACGAACAGGCGCGTGGCGAGCGATTTGGTGCGCGTCATGCGACGCTCCACCAGCATGGCGCAACAGCGAACCAGACCCTGCCCTCATCCTGAGGAGCGCGCATTTGCGCGCGTCTCGACGGATGGCTGCAATCGCCTGTGCTGGACCATCTCATGGTTCGAGACGGCGCTGCGCGCCTCCTCACCATGAGGG
>JAPLPC010000304.1 GCA_026400425.1 Hyphomicrobiales bacterium
AAGTCGATGGTTAAGGCCGTCGAGAAGGCGATCGTCGATTCCAATCTCGGCCTCTCGCCGGCCACTGAAGGCACCACGCTGCGCCTGCGCGTGCCTGAGCTCAACGAAGAGCGCCGCAAGGAACTCGTCAAGATCGCGCACAAATATGCCGAAGCTGCCAAGGTGGCCGTGCGTCACGTGCGCCGCGACGGCCTCGACATCATCAAGAAGCTCGAGAAGGCCCACGAGATTTCCGAGGACGACCAGAAGCGCCACGACACCGAGGTGCAGAAGGCGACCGACGCCGTGATCGCCGAAGTCGATCAGTTGCTGGCGGCCAAGGAAAAGGAAATCATGACGGTTTAGGCTGCAAGGGCGCGCGCTTAAACCACTTGAAAAGCGTTTGGTCCGCAAATGGCCATGGACGTAGCCGACCTCACGCTCGGGGATCTCAATCGATGTCGAATGCCGCCGCGCCAGCCACTGCAGGATCTGATCGATCCTCGCCGGCGCATGTTGCGATCATCATGGACGGCAACGGGCGCTGGGCGGCAGCGCGCGGGCTGCCGCGCGCCGAAGGACACCGACGCGGCGTCGAAGCGCTCCGCCGGGTCGTCCGCGCGTCCAACGAACTCGGCATCACCTATCTGACCATCTTCTCGTTCTCATCGGAAAACTGGTCGCGACCAGCGTCCGAAATCAGCGACCTGTTCGGCTTGCTGCGTCGCTTCATCCGCAACGACCTCGCCACGCTGCATCGCGATGGCGTCCGCGTGCGCGTCATCGGTGAACGGCACGGCCTCGAAGGCGATATCGCGTCGCTGCTGCGGGAGGCGGAAGAACTCACCCGCAACAATACCAAGCTCACGCTCGTGGTGGCCTTCAACTACGGTTCGCGCCACGAAATCGCGATGGCCGCGCAGCGCCTGGCGATCGAGGTTGCGGAAGGCAAGCGGACGGCGGAAAGTGTCACGGCCGAGGCGCTGAACGAGTATCTCGACACCAAGGGCATCCCCGATCCGGATCTGATCATCCGCACCTCCGGCGAACAACGGTTGTCGAACTTCCTGATGTGGCAGGCAGCCTATAGCGAATTCGTGTTCGTGCCGATCCACTGGCCGGACTTCGACAAGGCGGCGCTGGAAGGTGCCATCGCCGAATACGCCACGCGTGAACGCCGCTTCGGTGGCCTGGTTGCGAAAACCGCTTCGTGACGAACCCATCTCCAGACAGTGCGCCGAAAGCGGCGGACGACCGCGGTGTGCGCAACCTCGTGCTGCGCGTGCTGACGGCGATCGTGCTGATCCCGCTGGCGCTCGGTGCGGCCTATGTGGGCGGCTGGCTGTGGACCGGCCTGGTGACCATCGTGTCGGTCGGCCTGTTCATGGAATGGCGTGGCATCGTCGGGCAGCGCCCGGGCTGGATTTCAATCGGGCTGGTTTATGCGCTGGCGGCACTTGCCGCTTCGGTACTGGTGCGCCGCGACGTCGAGTGGGGCTTTGCTGCACTGATCTTCATTCTGCTGGTGGTCTGGCTGACCGATATCGGCGGCTATTTCGCCGGCCGCGGCATCGGTGGTCCCAAACTGTGGCCGCGCGTCAGTCCGAAGAAAACCTGGGCCGGCGCCATCGGCGGCACGGTGTTGAGCATCGTGGTTGCGGTCGGTTTCGCGCAAGCGGGGATCGGCAAATTGGTACCGCTGGTGATGCTGGCGGTCGTTCTGACGGTGCTGTCGCAGCTTGGCGACCTGTTCGAATCCGCCATCAAGCGCAGGTTCGGGGTGAAGGATTCCGGCCAGATCATTCCGGGCCATGGCGGCCTGCTGGATCGGCTCGACGGCTACGTCTTCGCGGTGGTGGCGGCCGCTGTGATCGGTCTTTTGCGTGGCGGTGCCGATGGCGTCGGCCACGGTCTTATGGTTTGGTGATTGAATGAGCCCAGTTCCCCTGCGTAACCAAAAGGCTGCCGAGGCTTCGGTCCGCAGCGTCACGATCCTCGGTGCCACGGGGTCGATCGGCGACAGCACGATGGATCTCATCCGCGCAGCGCCCGAGCGCTACCGGGTCGAGGCCTTGACC
>JAPLPC010000363.1:0-14187 GCA_026400425.1 Hyphomicrobiales bacterium
CTCGCGGCGGCGAGCACGATGAAAGCCGTCGCGATGACGATCACCGCCGTGGGCGCGTTCACGCTGGCATCGCGCTGCCGCCTGCAAGACGTCATCTACGACGTCAATATCGGCCTGCTGGTGCTCACCATGGCCTCCATCGCCGTGGTGATCGCGGCTCCGGATATCGGCGTCGCATCGAACTGGATGCAGGCCGGCAACTGGCAGGGCGTGTTCGAGTCCAAGCAGTCGCTCGGAGTGCTCGGCGGCATGGCGATGTTCTTCGCCGGCTATCTGTGGCTGACGCGCGGCGCGTCCTGGGTGTACGCCCTGTCCTTCGTTTGCGCGGCGGCGTGCGTGATCGGCTCGGAATCGCGTGGCGGCGGTGGCTTGGCGCTGCTGTCCTGCGCCATCGTGTTCCTGGCGGGCCGTTCGCGCAATATGGCCAAAGTGCTGTCCTTCGCGCCGCTGCTCATCATGACCGTGGCGACGCTGATGATCGCCTATCTGTATGCAACCGGCGACGATGCGTTCCCGATCGGCGATACCCGCGTCGATTTCACCCAGCGCACCTTCATCTGGCAGCATGCCCTCGCCTATCTCGATCAGCACCCGCTGTTCGGCTTCGGCCTCGGCGGCTTCTGGAGCATCGGCGATATCTATATCGCCTTCGAGCGCCACCATGGCTGGGTGCTCGACAACTTTCACAGCGGCTTCGTCGCCATCCTGGTCGAGCTCGGCGTGGTCGGCTATGCGTGGTTCACGCTGTGCACCTTGCTGTTCGCGGTGCGCCTTACACACGCCATTGCCAACGGCACCATGGAGCGCTCGCGCATCGTGGCGCTGATCGGATTCATGACGATGGGCTACCAGATCAACGTGACCGAGTGGATGTTCATCAAGTCGACCTCGTTCATTGCGATTCTGGTCCTCGTCTTCGCCTTCAACGCCACGCGCGGTCGGACGCAAGGGGACCTTGTATGATCGTTCGCATCTTCGTCACGCTGGTACTGTGGATTGCGATCGCCACGCCAGGCGTCGCCGCCGACGAGCCCGCGGCCGCCGCCGCGCGCCAGCTCGGTCGTGGCATCAATGTGCTGGGTTATGACGGTCTATGGGACGGTGGTGTCGATGCGCCGTTCCGGTTCCGCAATTTCCGCCGCATCCGCGACGCCGGATTTCAGCACGTGCGGATCAACTTCCACGCTTATCGCTACATGAACGCCGAGGGCATCGTCGATCCCGTCGTGCTGGCAGCGCTCGACGATGCCGTGACGGCGACCATTGCGGCCGGCCTGATCCCGGTCATCGACGAGCACAACAGCGACGAATGCGTGACCGACGTGCCCCGCTGCAAGGTTCTGCTGGTTGCGTTCTGGCAGCAGATCGCCAACCGCTATCGCGGGAAATATCCGTCGGCCATCTTCGAGATTCTGAACGAACCGGGCGCGCCGATGACATTCGCTGCATGGAACGAGATCGTGTCAGCCGTGCTCGCCACCATTCGCAGCGTCGATCGCACGCGCATGGTGATCGTCGCCGCGCTCAACTCGCAGGAGCCGGAAGATCTGCAGGCGTTGCAACTGCCGCAGGACGACCGGCGCATCATCCTGACCGTGCATTACTACAAGCCGTTTAATTTCACGCATCAGGGCGCGCCTTGGATTCCGAACGGCACGAAGGCCGGGCAGAGCTGGGGCAGCCGCACCGATATCGCCGCTCTCACCCGTGATTTCGCCGCCATCAATCGTTGGGCGAAGGCGCAGCGGCGCCCGGTCTATCTCGGTGAGTTCGGTGTCTACGAGGCCGCCGGGACCGCCGAGCGCGCGCGCTACATGTCGGCCATCGTCCGCGCGGCCGAACACTTGAACTGGCCCTGGGCCGCATGGCAGTTCGACCACGACTTCGCGATCTTCGACACCGATCGCGATCGCTGGCATGCGCCGCTGCTCAAGGCGCTCATCGGTACGCCCTGATTTTTACAGCGCGTCGATGAGCATGACGACTTGCAGCGCTCAACCGGCGTCCGATCGATTCGCCTTTGCAGGTGCACTCGTGACCAGCGCAAAGACGGTGACGCCGAGAACGGCCGCGATATAGGGAAGAACGGTGAGAGCCAAAGTCGCCTCCTGTCGAAATTGATTTTCGATCGTGCATGACCATTGCACCGGCGGTCTTCGCCACGGCCTAACAGGCGTGGTTTCCCTCAGGTGAACGCGGGCGATGGTTGAGAGAAGGCAAACGGCACCGCGATGAATGTCGCAAACATCGTCCGCCATGCGGAAAACACGCCGAAATCACGCGATAACGCCTCTCGACGCGGCGCGCGCAAACGGCCAGAATTCGATTAACCATCCGCGCTCTGGAGATGTCTCGATGCCATCTATGGTGATGTCCGGTTTTCCGTCCCGCGAATCAGATCAGGTCAGCCTGGCCAATTGGCGCAATGCGCCTTTCAACGCATGGGCCTTCCATCACGTGCGTGAGATCGTGCCGTCGGCCGATATCGCCAATGCCACCGACAACATCTGGCAATTTGCGCAGCAGCTGGACGATCTGTCGTCGCTCGCCTTCACGCATCGCGGTGCCGCCTATTCGCTCGACGCTTTCATGAGCGAGACCGCCACCGACGGCCTGGTGATTCTGCACCGCGGCAAGGTGATCGTCGAACGCTATGCCAACGGCATGACAGTGGCCATGCCGCATATCCTGATGTCGGTTTCGAAATCGATGACGGGCCTGATTGCAGGTTGCGTGGTTACGAAGGGAGCTCTCGATCCCGACCAGAAAGTGACGTCGATCATTCCTGAACTGCGCGACTCCGTCTATGCGGACACCACCATTCGTCACGTGCTGGATATGCGAGTGGGCCTGACCTTCGACGAGAATTATCTGGCGACGTCCGGGCCGATCGTGACGTATCGCAAAGCGACCGGCTGGAATCCGCTCGGACCCAACGACACACCGAGCGATCTGCGCACCTTCCTCACCGGCCTGACTGAACGTGGTGGCGCCGATGGCGGACCGTTTCACTATGTCTCACCGAATTCTGATCTGCTCGGGTGGATTCTCGAGCGCGCCACCAGCATGCGGTTTGCCGACCTGATGAGCGAGCATCTCTGGAAACCGCTCGGCGCGCAGCGCTCCGCTTATGTCACCGTCGATCGGTTCGGCGCGCCGCGCTGCGCCGGCGGCATCTGCATGACCGCCATGGATCTGGCCCGCGTCGGCCAGCTGATGCTGCAACGGGGACAGCGCAACGGCGCGCCGATCATTCCTGCCGCATGGATCGACGACATCTTCGGCAATGGCGATCCCGTCGCCTGGGCCGATGGCGATCTCGCGCCCTATTTCGGCAACCGATCGATGCACTATCGCAACAAATGGTATGTCGACCGGGACCGCAAGACGGCCATGGGGCTCGGCATTCACGGCCAGCATCTGTTCGTCGATCGCGTGCAGGGCATGGTAATCGCCAAGCTCTCGTCGCAAGCCTCGCCGCTGGACGCAAATCTCACGGAATTGACGCTGCGCTTTGCCGAAGCGGTCAGCGATCATCTCGGCCGAACCCGATAGCGGCGCAGCGCCCTCACTTCAGGTGAACGTGCCCCAGCGCCGCTTCGATGCTGCGGGCCGCCGCCATGACATGGGTGGCATAGTCCTTGAGCTGCTTGCGCTTGACGCGGATGTCGGGGCCGGACATGCCGATGGCGCCGACGAGTTCGCCGGAGCGGCCGACGATGGCGCAGGCGCAGGCGGCGATGCCCTCGCGCCACTCACCATGCAGCACCGATGAATAGCCCTGGGCGCGGGCGGCATGAATATCCTCGCGCAGCGCTTCGATGGTGGTCCGTGTCGTATCGGTATAGCGCCGCAGATGCGGCCGGAAGTTTTCCAGATAATCGTCGGGCAGCTGCGCCAGCATGGCCTTGCCCGTCGCCATGGTGAAGGCCGGCGCGCGCATGCCGACGCTTGTATGGGCGCGGATGTGATGCGCGCTTTCGATCTTGTCGACATAAACGACATCGGTGCCTTCGAGCACCGACAGATGCACCGTCTCGCCGGTCACTTCGGCCAGCGTCGCCATAGCCGGGCGCGCGATGCGGATCAAATCCATCCGCTGGATGATGTGATTGCCGAGCACCCACAATTTGGTGGTCAGCTCATAGGTGCTGTGCGGCGGAATCTGGCGCACGTAGCCCTGCGATTGCAGCGTGGCCAGCAGCCGATGAACGTTGCTCTTGGTGAGCTTCAGCTCGTTCGCAAGGTCGGTGATCCCGCGCGGCTGCTCGCTCGTCGCGAGGGCTTCGAGCAGTCGTAATCCCTTGATAAACGCCTTGTCCATCTGCGCGGCCGGTACCGAAGCGCTTTCGTCGACACAGATCGGCGGCCGCAGCCGCCGATCGAAGTGTGATTGGTATCGACTTACTGAGCAAGCATCGCGTTCAGCTTTTCCTGCGCATATTCTTCATTCGTCGAGTTGCCAGCCGGCGATGGTGCGCCCCAGAAGTCCGGGCTCCATTCGATCGCCTTGGCGACGTTGTCCGGATTGTTGGCCCAATAGCGCGCGACGTTCTTGTCGGTCGCCGCATCGAACACGACCTTCGACGGCAATGCGACCGGGAACATCGACGTCAGCTCGGCGGCACGCTTGGGATCGAGCCGCCAGGACAGCAGCTTGAGCGCATTGTCATAGTTCGGCGCGCCCTTCGGGATCGAGAAGAAGTCGTAATAGATGAAGCCCTGATTGAAGGTGAGCTCGATCGGGGCGCCTTCCAGCGCGAGCTTGCTCATCGAGCCGGTATAGGCCTGGCACATATCGGCTTCGCCATCGAGCAGCAGTTGCGGTGGCTGCGCGGAAGTCGTCCACCACTTGACGATATGCGGCTTGATTTCCTTCAGCTTCTTGAGCGCGCGTTCCATGTCGATGGGGTACAGCTTGTCCTTCGGCACGCCGTCGGCCATCAGCGCCGCCTCGAAGGTGAAGCGCGGCCAGGCCGGCATGCAGCGGCGGCCCGGAAACTTCTTCACGTCCCAGAAATCGGCCCAGTTCTGCGGGGCCTTGTCGCCTTTGAACTTGTCCTTGTTGTAGACGAGGCCGACGCCAATCACTTGCAGCGCCACACCCTTCTTGCGCTTCAGATTGTCCGGCATCGCTGCCAGGGTCTGCTGCGCGGGTGCCGACAGCTTGGTGTAATCGATATCGGCGAGGCAGCAGTCGCCGAGCAGTTTGGTTTCCTGATCGAAGATGAAGGTCAGATCCCACTGCGCCTTGCCGGCCTCGGCCTGCGCCTTGATGCGCGGACCGCTGCGCGCTTCCTGCACGGTGACGACCTTGATGCCGGTTTCCTTTTCGAACGGACCGTACATTACCTTGCGCAGAGCATCGCCATAGCCGCCACCTGGATCCTGCATGATGACGACATTGCTCTGGGCAACGGCCGTACCTGAGCCCATCGCGATGAATGCCGCCGAAGCCAAGGCCGGCAACCTGAAGCGTCTCATTCCCAGCATCATTCGTCTCCTCCGATTTGATCGTTTGGTCATCATGTCGCTTTTTGCGACGTTGCGAGCACCGGCCGCGCGAGGAACAATCCTCCCACCACCAGCAGCACTTCGAGCGTAGAGACGACAGCCAGTACCGGATTGAGCCGGTAATTGACATCGCCCCACAGCATCAAAGGAAGCGTCTTCAACTGTGCGCTCGACAGAAACAAGGTGAGCACCAGTTCGTCGAATGAATGCAGGAAGGCAAAGAAGGTCGCGGCTGCGAGACCCGGCATAATGGCCGGCAGCGTGACCAGCCGCAGCACCGTGAGCGACGACGCACCATGCACCGAAGCAGCCTGTTCGAGCCGCTTGTCGGCGTTCTGCAACGCCGCGGACAGGATCACCACCACGATCGGCAGTCCGCCGATGGCATGCGCCGCTGCAAGGCCGATTACCGAGCCGACCAGATCGTATTTCAGGAACAGCGTATAGAGCGACAGTCCGAGCACCACCGGCGGCACGATGATCGGGCTGACCAGCAGCAGCATGATCACGGATTTGCCACGCACCTCGCCGCGCACGATGCCGAGTGCGGCGCAGGTGCCGAGACCGACCGCGATCAGCGCCGAAACGGTGGCGATCCATGCCGACGTCCAGAACGCACTCATCCAGTTGCTGTCGGAGAAGAACTGCTCGTACCAGCGCAGCGAGAAGCCGGGCGGTGGAAAGGTGAGATAGCTGGCGCTGCTGAACGAGATGATCATCACGACGATGATCGGCAGGATCAGGACCGCCACCACCAGCCCGCCCATCAGCCGCACCGTCCAGGTGCCGCAACTGGCCGGCAGCATGCCGGACAGCCGCAGCAGCGGCCAGCCGATGATGTCGGCGAATTGCGCGCCGAAGCTGCGGCGCGGCGCGGCCGACGTTGCACTCGGCGCTGCCTGGATCGGGGTCGATTCGGTGAGCTTGCGGCCGCCCCAGATGAATTCGAGGCCGAGAAAACGTCCGGCGATGGCGACCACCGCCAGCGTGATCAAGAGCAGCACGACACCGAGCGCCTGCAGGAAGCCCTCGGACGTCACCGAATCCGCCTGCTGGGTGATATGCATGGCGAACATCTGGTCGCCGGGTCCGCCGAGCAGCGTCGGGGTGATGAAGAAACCGATGGCGGCGACGAACACCAGCAGGAAGCCGGCGCCGATGCCCGGCAGCGTCAGCGGCAGCAGCACCCGCCAGAACACGGCAATCGGACCCGCGCCCGATGCCAGCGCGGCGCGCGTCAGCCCGGGATCGAGCCGCGACACGCTCGAATAGATGGTCAAGACCATCAGCGGTAACAACACGGCGGTCATGCCGAGCAGCACGGTGCCGCGGTGAAACAGCAGTTGCACCGGTTCGTCGAGCACGCCGATCGCCACCAGGAATTTGTTGACCGGGCCGTTGCGGCCGAGCAGCACCATCCAGGCATAGGTGCGGATCAGGATTGCGATGAAATAGGGCAGCACGATCGCAGTGGCGATCAGCGCACGCGTGATGCCGCGGGTGCGATGGATCAACAGCGCGGTCGGGTAACCGAACAACAGGCACAGGAACGCCACCGTGACCGAGATCTGCATGGTCCGGACCAGCGATTGCCAATAGAGCGGCACCGAGAACACGCGCTCGAAATAAGTCAGCCAGCTTGGCCCGCTGATGCTGATGCGAATGAGGTCGATCAGCGGCAGCAGATAGATGAAGGACAGGAAGCCGACAGCAGGCAGCAGCAGCAATGCGGGGTTCTTGAGCCGCATGGCGAGGCTGGCGCGCGCTTGTGGCTGCGGCGCGTCGGACAGCGACATCACCGTCATGTCAGCACCCAGCAATCGTCAGATCCCCAGCTCACATGCAGCCGGTCGCCGATGTTCGGCAGCGAACGCCGGGTAGTGTCGGTGCAGCGAATCAGCAGCGTGTCGCCGCCTTCCATCTGCGCCTCGATGCGCAGGATCTCGCCGAGGAAGATCGCCGACGTCACCGTCACCGACGCCGAGTTCGACGTCGGCTCGTTGGAAATCGCAATGCGTTCCGGCCGCACCAGCACGGTGACGCGACCGACATCGATAGCATCACGGCTCTCCGCCTCGAACACGTAGCCGGCGCGATTTTTCAGCGTCACCGTGGTGCCGCGCTTCTGCATGATCTCGGCTTCGATCAGATTGCTCTCGCCGACGAACGAGGCCACGAAGCGATTCGAGGGACGACGATAGATCTCGAGCGGGCGGCCGATCTGCACAATCTTGCCGGCATCCAGCACGGCGATGCGATCGCTCATGGTCAAGGCCTCGCCCTGATCGTGGGTCACGAACAGAATGGTGCTGCCGATGGTCTGGTGCAGATCGCGAATTTCGATCTGGATCGATTCGCGCAGGCGACGGTCGAGTGCGCTGAGCGGCTCGTCCATCAGCACCACCTTGGGCCGCATCACGATGGCGCGCGCGATGGCGACGCGCTGTTGCTGGCCGCCGGACATTTCCGATGGAGATTTGTTCGCATGCGCCGACAGCCGCATGATCTCCAGCGTCTCGGCGACGCGGCGCTCGGTGGTGGCGCGATCGACACCCGCCATGCGCAGCGGGAACGCGACGTTCTGCGTCACCGTCATGTTGGGAAACAGCGCGTAGCTCTGGAACACCATACCGAAGCCACGCTTGTGGGTGGGCACGTTATGCACCGGCTTGCCATCGACCAGGATCTCGCCGCCGTCGAGGCTTTGGAAGCCGGCCAGCAGATTCAGTAATGTGGTCTTGCCGCTGCCGGACGGCCCCAGCAGCGTGATGAACTCGCCCGGTTCGATGTCGAGATTGATGCGATCCACTGCATGGAACTGGCCGTATCGCTTCTCGGCATCGCGAACCGTGATGCGCGAACCGATGACCTGTCCGACGCGCGCGCCGTGTGCCTGCGATGCGGATGCTCCTGCAGCGGCGGAAATCCCCGCGCGCAGAGCCGATGGCTCGGCCATCTCAACCTCCCTAGTCGTTCTACATTATGAAACCTTATTCCAATTATTGTTGGCCGAGCCACCTGCGTTGTCAATAGAATGGATCGCACGATGATTTCTTCAGCACAGCCGAAATCGACCCCGTGAGCGGAAATGCCGCGTGCAAAGCGCTTTTGTGATCGAACAGATTGACAGACGGCCGTTTCCGCGACTATTTTTATTTAGAACTACGTTTCACAATATAGAACGATAAGAACAGGAAACGAACCAGGATGAGCGATTTGCGTGCGCTGGCGGCCTATGTCGAACCGGGGATCCGGCTCGCTTTGCCGGTCGATTATGCCGGTGTTTCGATGGCCATGACCGGCCCGATCATCGCCCGCAACACCCGCGATCTCGATCTCGTCTGTGTGCCGACCGGCGGGCTGCAGGTCGATCAACTGATCGGCGCAGGGTTGGTGCGATCGGTCGAGACCAGCGCCGTCTCGCTCGGCGAGGCCGGCGGTGCGCCGCGCTTCAACGCCGCCGTCAAGGACGGCATCATCGCCCTCAAGGACGCCACCTGCCCGGCCATCCATGCCGGCCTGATGGCGGCACAGAAAGGCAGCCCGTTCATGCCGATGCGCGGTCTGATCGGCAGCGATCTGTTGCGCCACCGCAGCGACTGGCGCGTGATCGACAATCCGATGGCCGACGGTGGCGATCCCGTCGTGCTGATCCCCGCCATCAAGCCTGACGTAACCCTTTTCCATGCCCCGATGGCTGACCGTTTCGGCAATGTGTGGATCGGCCGGCGCCGCGAGCTCGCCGCCATGGCCTATGCCTCGGCCACGACGCTGGTCACCGTCGAGCGTATCGTGGACGAGAACCTGCTCGCCGATGAAATGAGCGCGGCCGGCGTGTTGCCGGCACTCTATGTCACCGAAGTCGCACTGGCGCCGAAGGGCGCGTGGCCTTACGGCCTGTGGGGCGAGTATCCGACCGACACCGCGGAAATCCTGCGCTATGCCCGGGCCGCGCGCAGCGCCGAGGGCTTCGCCGACTACATGGCAGGCTCCAAGACACAGATGGAGCCGGCATGATGAGCAACGTTCATCCGCGCGAGATCCTGATCTGCACCATCGCCAAATTGCTGGATGGCGTGCGCCATGTGGCCGTCGGCGCGTCGTCGCCGATTCCTTCATGCTGCTGCGCGCGCTGAAACAGCAGGCCGGTGAGAAAGGTCCGCGCATCTCGATCCTCGGATCGGTGGAGCACAACTTCTTCACCAACGGCTCGGCGGAACTGTTCGACTGCGCCGGCCAGGGTCGCATCGATGCATTCTTTCTCGGCGGCGGCCAGATCGACGGCCATGCCAACATCAATCTGGTGGGCACCGGCGACTACCCGCTAACGCCGGTGCGCTGGCCCGGCTCGTTCGGATCGGCCTATCTCTATTACGTGGTGCCGCGCGTGATCCTGTTTCGCGAGGAACACACGCCGCGCGCGCTGGTGGAGAAAGTGGATTTCATCAGCACGCCCGGCGTCAGCGATCCCGGCGTCCATCGCAGCGGCGGCCCGATCGCGCTGTTGACCGGCAAGGCACTGTTTGGTTTCGACAAGACAAAGCCCGGCTTCACGCTGCAAAGCATTCATCCCGGCCACGACCTTGCGGAAATCAAGAACGCTACCGGATTCCGTTTCGACCATGACGAGCGTCCGGACCAGACGATGCCACCCGATCCGCAAACGCTGGAACTGCTGCGCGGGCGGGTCTATGACGAGGTTGCCGAAACCTATCCGGACTTCGCCGCCCAGATGCGGCGCGACATCGAACAGCCGCTGTCCCATGCATCCTGACGGGCCGGTCAATACAAGCGAGCAAGGTATGGGAGCCGGTGCGTGAGTGAGATCAAACGGATCCCGCATTGCAGCCACTGGGGCGCCTATACGCTGCTCGTGCAGGACGACCGCATCGTGGGCGTCGAGCCGTTCGCGCATGATCCGGCGCCGTCGCCCATCATTCATTCGGTGCCGGAATGGGCCAATCCGAAGCGTCGCACGCTGCGGCCGATGGTGCGCCAGAGCTGGCTCGAGAAGCGTGAGCACAGCGACCGGCGCAAGCGCGGCGCGGAGAAATTCGTACCGGTCAGCTGGGACGAGGCGACGACGCTGGTGGCCGACGAGATCCGCCGCGTATCGACGACCTATGGCAACGCGTCGATCTTCGCCGGCTCTTATGGCTGGACCAATTCGGGCCGTCTGCATCACGCGTCGTCGCTGCTGAAGCGCATGCTCAATCTCGTCGGCGGCTTCACCCGCCACGTCGATACCTATTCGATTGCGGCCGGACCGGTGATCCTGCGCCATACGCTGGGCAGTTCGGACGCCTGCGACGGTCAGGCCAACACGCTCGACAGCATCGCGGACCATACCGAGACGCTGGTGGTGTTCGGCGCGCTGTCGCCCCGCACGGCGCAGACCGAAGCCGGCGGCATCGGCACGCATCGGCTCGAATCCTATCTCAAGAAGATGGCGGATCGCGGCATCCGCATCGTTCACGTCTCGCCGCTGAAGGACGATCTGCCCGACTGGGTCAATGCGCAGTGGTGGCCGATCCGGCCGAACACCGATACGGCGCTGATGCTCGGCCTCGCCGGCGAGATCGTGCATGCCCGCCGGCATGCCGGAGACTTCCTCGATCGCTGCACCAGCGGCGCCGATCAGTTACTGCACTATCTCGACGGCTCCTCCGACGGCATCCGCAAGGACGCGACGTGGGCTGCTGACATTTGTGGGCTTGAGGCCGAAGCCATTCGTCAACTGGCGCGGCGCCTCGTCGATACCCGCAGCATGCTCACGGTGAGCTGGAGCCTGCAGCGCGCGCATCATGGCGAGCAACCCTTCTGGGCCGCACTCGGCCTGGCGTCGATCGTCGGCCAGATCGGACTGCCCGGGGGCGGCGTCGGTTACGGCTATGGATCGCTCGGCGGCGTCGGCTCACCGTTCAATCTCGGCAAGTCGCCGGCCATCTCGCATCTGTCTAGGCCGATCGACAGTTTCATTCCGGTGGCGCGCATCAGCGACATGCTGCTCAACCCCGGCGCCAGTTTCACTTATGAAGGCGAGACGCGCGCCTATCCGGACACGCGGCTGGTGTATTGGGCCGGCGGCAATCCCTACCACCACCATCAGGATCTCAACCGGTTGTCCGAAGCCTGGACGCGGCCGGAAACCATCATCGTGCAGGATCCGATGTTCACGGCCACGGCGCAGCGCGCCGACATCATCCTGCCGGCGACCACGTCGATCGAGCGCAACGACCTCGCCGGCAACCGACGCTCCGATTTCATCCTGGCCATGAAGCAGGCGATCCCGCCTGTCGGCGACTCGCTGCCGGATTTCGAGATATTCGATCGGATCGCCGGCAAGCTCGGTGTTGCCGAGCTCTTCAACGAAGGCCGCGATGAGATGGGCTGGGTGCGGCATCTGTATGAAGAGAGCCGCACCGATGCGCGCGAGCGACTGAACTTTGACATGCCAGACTTCGATACGTTCTGGCACGATGGCTATGCGCGATGCCCGGTGCGCGCCAACCACACCTACCTCGCCGACTTTCGCGAAGATCCCACGGCCCATGCACTGAACACCGAGAGCGGCAAGATCGTGCTCGGCAGCGATACCCTCGCGCGATTGGGCTATGCCGACTGCCCGTCACATCCGGCCTGGGTCGAACCGGCAGAATGGCTCGGCAACGGCAAGGACGGCGACGATCTGCATATGATCTCGCATCAGCCGGCCGGCCGATTGCACAGCCAGATCGAAACCGGCGTCGCCAGCGTGGCTCACAAGCGCAACGGCCGCGAACAGGCGCGGTTGCATCCGGACGACGCCGCGGCGCGCGGCATCCGCGATGGCCAGACCATCCGCATCTGGAATGCGCGCGGCGCCTGTCTGGCGACGGCCGATGTTACCGACCGCGTGCGCCGCGGCGTGCTGGTGCTGCCGACCGGTGCCTGGTTTACTCCGCGCGACGAGAGCGGCCTCGAAGTGGCCGGTAATCCGAACGTGCTGACACTTGATATCGGCACCTCGCAATTCGGCCAGGGTTGCTCGGCACATACTTGCCTGGTCCGGGCCGAACCGCATATCGCAGATCAACGCGATGCTTTTGAAGAATACCAGGACAAACTGACGGCGCTCGCGACCGCCTGAGAGGAAACAGAGACATGACCAAGCCCGCTATCAGCCGCTTCCCCGTGCCGGAGATCGCCAGCCTGCCGGACGACATCCGCACCCGCATTCTCACGGTGCAGGAAAAGTCAGGCTTCGTGCCTAACGTCTTTCTCACGCTGGCCCATCGCCCCGACGAATTCCGCGCCTTCTTCGCCTATCACGACGCCCTGATGGACAAGCCCGGCCCGATCACCAAAGCCGAGCGCGAGATGATCGTGGTGGCCACCAGCAATGCCAACCAGTGCCAGTATTGCGTGGTCGCCCATGGTGCCATCCTGCGCATCCGTGCCAAGAACCCGCTGATCGCCGATCAGATCGCGGTGAATTACCGCAAGGCCGACATCACCCCGCGCCAGCGCGCCATGCTCGATTTCGCCATGAAGGTCTCGATGCAGGCCTATGAGGTCGGCGATGCCGATATCGAGACGCTGGCCGGCCACGGCTTCACTGAAGACGATGTCTGGGATATCGCTGCCATCGCCGCCTTCTTCGGCATGTCGAACCGGCTTGCCAACGTCACCAGCATGCGGCCGAACGACGAGTTCTTTGCCATGGGGCGCTGAAGCGCCTCAGCTCATATCGCAAGACAAATGCAGCGGCCGATAAGAGCCGCTTCACGACTTTCGAGGAACACGCCATGACGCATCCAGGCGCCACCGACATCGCAACCCGGCAGTCCATCATCGATGCCTGCCGGGAAATGTCCGCCGCGGGCATCAATCAGGGCACATCCGGCAATATCAGCGTGCGCATCGAGGACGGCATCCTGCTGACGCCATCAGGAGTCCCCTACGACACGATGAGCCCGGACGATATCGTCGCGATGAGATGGGATGGCTCCTGGACGGCGGCGAACGGCCGTGTGCCCTCGACGGAATGGCGCTTCCATCTCGATATTCTCAAAGAGAAGCCCGAGGCGAATGCCGTGGTGCATGCGCATCCGATCTTCTGCACCGTGATCGCGATCATGAACCGCCCGATTCCCGCTATCCACTACATGATCGCGGCGGCCGGCGGCAACGACATCCCCTGCGCACCCTATGCGCAATATGGCACCGCGGAGCTATCGCAGGCGGCGCTCGACGCGCTGCGCTATCGGCGCGCCTGTCTGCTCGCTCACCACGGACTGATCGCCATCGGCCCCAATCTGCGCAAGGCCATGTGGCTGGCGGTTGAGGTCGAGGTGCTTGCGAAGCAATATCATGGCTGCCTGCAGCTCGGCACGCCGCCGCTGCTGCCGGATACCGAGATCGACAGCATCCTGAAGCGATGGGGACAATACGGCCTGCGCGACAGCGACGGCACGCTGACGACTGCAACCTAACGATCCAGCACGAAAATTGCGAGACTTGCTCCATGGCTCATCCCCACGACGTCAGCGTCTGCGGCACCTACATCCTCGACATCCTCGGCGTTCCCATCACCGAGATTCCGGCCGGCGGCGGCCGCGCGTTGATCGATGAGATCAAGCTGACGGTGGCCGGCACGGCGGGCGGCCCCGTGGTGCCGTGCGCGCGGCTCGG